>DATAEJ010000030.1:0-37164 GCA_036258095.1 Candidatus Angelobacter sp.
ACCTAATCGCCGAGATAAGCGTTGATCCCTCAAAACGGCTCACGTCTACTTCTTAGTGTGCTTCTGCGCGAATTCCAGTGCTGCGTTCAGTGTGCGTTCGATCTTGAATTTGGTCGCAACCTCTTCGAGCATGCGCAGCCAAACGTCGATGGGATAGGACTCTTTGCCATCGGTGTAGCCCATCAACTGGTTGGAATGGTGTGGTGAAGTTCGTTGATGCCGCAGAGTTTGTCGAGAGCGAACCGCTCTTTTCCTTCCGGCACTGGTGGACGAAAGAACTCGCGTCCCGAAATCGTAAGCCATGAGTACATAAGCGATAGCGCACGGATTTTCTGTCCAGTTGAGAGTGATGGGAGCCATTCGCTGGCAGATTGGTTTTCCATAATGTTGATCAAGAGACAAGCCGCAGATTGGGCTGGAGTTGACTCGCGAAAACCACGAAGCTGTTCAGGCCCGCTGTGGACTCAACGCCGGTCGTGGAGATGCGGGCCAGTTCCCGGCCTTCGTCATCTCGGAAACGTTCAACCACTTCGCAGCCGACGAGACCTGGCTGAGGGTAATGACTGGATTCATCCAGCATTGCTTCGGTAAAGATCGGTACCTTGTCGCGGAGAGTGTGCTCACGCGCCGCGGCGTCACGGAACGTGGCTTCCACCCAACCGGGGAAGGCTTCGTCAACGAAGCCCACAACCTCGACTCGCAGTTCCATGTTCTCACGCGGCATGGTGGCCTCAGCGGCTAAAGCCGCAGCGTTATCGCAGTTTAGCCGCAGGCCTGAAGGTCTGAAGGCCTGCTCCACCCTGGCGAGTCGCCGTCGGCTTTTGATGAGCCGAACATCAGGAAATTTCACCGCGCATCAACGCAGATGAACGCTGATTGCGGACGAACAAGCAATCAGCGCCGATCAGCGCACTTCTGCGGCGATTTTTACTTATCTGCCGATTTCCAGCTGTTCCCGCTGCAATCCCTTCAGCTTGGCCAAAAGAGTCAGCAGGTAAATCACATAAATCGACCAGCAGGCCACGTAGGCGGTGACCAGATACGTGTTCGGCGCCCAGCCGCTGTGCGTGGGAACCTGGAGGAACATGGCCGGAATCAGGGCGGCCATCACGCCGCGGGCGGCGCGCTGGATATGGAGAGTCGCCAGCTTCTGCGCGATGCGCTCAAGATCGTAGCGGAACCAGGCGATCAGCAGTCCGAAGATCAGGAAAGCGAACATGTTAAAGAACAAAATATTCTGCATGCGCGGATCGAGGTTCGGGGTACCGATCATGGGCTGCGGATGGTTGGTGCGGAACCAGCGGTTCGCCATATAGACGATTGGGACATCAAGGAAAGCGAAGATGGCAAGCGCGGCCGCCAGCACCGAAGTGGAGCCGGCTTCTGACGACTTGCGGAGCACCAGGTAGCTCACGTAAAGCAGCCAGAGGATGAGCGTGGTGGTCAGGCGCATGTCCCAGACCCACCATGTTCCCCAGGCGTAGCGCGCCCAGATGGGGCCGGTGACGAGCACCACGGTGCAGAAGACCACGCCGACTTCGGCGCTCGAGAGCGCAAAGGCGTCGGCCGCGGGGCTCCGTTTCCAGAGATAAACGATGGAGGCGATGAAGTTCAGGAAGAACAGGGTGAAGCCGGTGACGGCGGAGGGAACGTGGCAGTAGAAGATACGCTGCACGTCCCCCATGGTCTGCTCGGTGGGCGCGAGTTTCAGGCCGGCGTAAGTACCCCAGGCGAGCATGCCCGCGTTGATCACCAGCAACAGGTAGAACAGTTTGGATTTCATGATGGCTTAAGGAATACGGTACCAAATTAGCGCGGAAATCCTATGTGGCAAATATCACAAAAGGCCCGGTGGAGGGCCTTAGTACAGATTGGAGTCCTTCTGGTCAAAATGGGGAGGCCCTGCCACCAGGGCCTCCTTTTGCGCTATTCGGCGGTGGCACCGCAATCCTGCTGTTTGCCCTCAGGATTTAGAAACCATCAAGCTTACGTCTTTGCGAATGTACTGCTCGGTGCCAGGATATCCGTTGGTCGCCGAACCATAGACAAACAATTCAAAGTTGTACACCAGCGGGTCGCAGCCCTGTAGCTCGGGAGGAAGCTGGAGCACAGTAACTGTTTCGCCGGTCAACGCCGTCACGCCAATGCCCGGCGCACCGGTATTGAGTGGTGGATTGAACTCGACCTGAAGAGGCGTCCCGGGATCATTGGGATTGTCATTCAGCACGAATCCATCCCGGCCGGCCAGCGCCCTGATGCCCCAGGTGAGCACATGCCCGGCAGGATCATAAGCGGTGATCTTGAAATTCAACTTCCCGTTGGCGCTCACCACTTTGCCGCACGGCAGCGCATCCGGCGCCAGCAGTTCGGCCTGCGGAACGGTGTTATCAATCCGCAGTACGGGCATCTCGGTGACCAGGGGTTCGCCATTCACGAGCACCGGGTTGTTATTGGCATCGAACGCCGTGATGCGAATGGCATAGAATCCGTCTGGTTTGTTGGCGGAGTTCCACACGAACTTGAGCGAATGCTCAAGCCATGCGGCCTCCGGTTCAACGTCGATATTCTGATACAGGCTGGTTGCGGGATCTGGGCCGAGCGATTGCAGGTCCCAGGTCCTCTTGATGCTGTTCCACCTCAGGTTCTGCAGAGGATCGGCCAGCGTCTCCCATTTCAAATTTGCGCCTGGATCGGGAACGTGATTCTCATCCGTCAGGGCGATCTCAACCTTGTATTTGGGCACCTGCGGGATCTGCGCGAACAAGCCAAAGATGCGGAGCTGCCCGCAGAACGGCCGGTGCGTCAAGCCGGGCAACGGCTCTCCGACCTTCGTGGAGGCATAGCCTTTCACCAGGTGCTCAGTGTCACAAGGAATTAATCCAATGCTTCCGAAGCGCAAACCCACGTCCGGCCGGGGGCAAATCGGAGAGAGAACAAGCTGGCTGCCGGGTACCAGGAAATCAAAATGATTGTCCTGCTCCACGGCCGCCAGGGAGATGTTCTCGCTGTACACCTTGTTCCAGATGCCGTTGACAAACTGTGAAATCTCTACCATGAAGTAGGGATCGGGCAGTGGACGCAGAGGCGGCAAGAGGGACGTTTCAAATCCGAAGAACCCGGTGTAGCTGCCCTCAACGTCAGTGAATGCAGTGGAGCCGTGCAGTTTCCGCCATGTAACCACTGGCCGCACGAGCGGCGGGTCGGTGGCCGGGTTCACGACCTGGAGTTGGACACTGGGCAGGAACGTAAACAAATCGAGCTTCAGACCAGCCTGCGGCACAATCGTGTGTCCAATATGAGCAAACACATGGCCGACAATCGAAAATACACGGTTGAAGGGAAATGGGGGACGAAGGATATCGCCGGGAATGGTCAGATTGCGTTGCACGCTTATCTGGTTCCCTTCCATCACGAACTGTGTTGGCGTAATTTCCGTCAATGCCAGGTTCTCTTCGCGCTCGCCTGCCTTGGCTACGCGGAGCTCCGTAGTGGGCCGTTCCTCACCGCTCTTGAATGTGAGTTTGTAACGGCCTGAGGCGTCCACATCAGCGTGTGCGACTTCCTGGCCTTTCACAAATGCCTGGACGGCCAGCTTTTCCTTGGCAAAATCTACTTTGTCGCCGTCAAGGACGCTGCCCTGAATGATGTGATCAATTACTGTGGGCATAAAACCTTCCTTTCCGTCTCGTTTTTCGCCCGTGGTGATCCTTCCGCCGGAAGAGCGGCGAGGAGAAAAATGCGCGCAATGCGGTTTCTTTCTGAGGATTCTGATCTACGGAAATCGCGAAGCGGCGAAGCCGCCCGGCCAGAGAACTTCAAGGGCCATATTGCGATCCTGACCGCAATACCGAGTACAAGTTGAATATCGGCCCCGGGAGAAGAGCGGTATGTAATGCAGGTCACCATCATCTGTGATCTGGAATGCACCGCCGCTAATCACAGCGTGTGCATGACAGACGCATTGCTTCCTTTCGACTTGGCGCCTGCAGGCGGGGGCTTACTCCGCGTTCAGCACCGTATCGAACAGCAGGAAGCAGGTGGTAGTGAAGATCACGCAGTAAGCCGCCAGGAACTTCACCTGTGGCCAGGGGTCCCCTTCACCGGTAAGCACAGCGGTGGTAGCGGTAACCATCATGAGCACGGCGGGAATCGAGATGGGCAGGAGCAGCAGGGGAAGCATGAGTTCCCGGCTCCGCGTACGGATGGACATAACGGCAAAAAACGTTCCGTTCACCACCAGAGCCCACGTCCCAAGCAGCGCGATGACGACGAGTTGCCAGAACGGTGCAACGGGCGTGAGATTGTAAAAAATGAGAAAGAGCGGGGCCATCAGGCATTCCAGCAACAGCACGAAGATGAAATTGCCGAGGACCTTGCCCATGAAGAGCGCTTCTGCGGGCGCGGGTGACACCCGATAAGCGTCAAGCACGCCGTTGCGGAGTTCGCGCGACCAGGACTGGTTGAGTGCCATGGTGGCGGAAAAGAGAAACGCGATCCAGATGAGGCCGCCGGCCATCTTGCGCGACTCTTCCACGCTGGGGTCGAAGGCGAAGCTGAAGACCACCACAACCAGCAAGGCAAAAAACAGCATGGAGTTGAAGACGTCTCGCGAGCGCCATTCAAGGCGCAGGTCTTTGCGGACGTTCATCCAGGTGAGCCGCACGATGCCGAGATCGGGAGCGGCGGCACGGCCCTGGGCTGCGCGCGTTTCCGGAACCATGGTGGCGCTCATGCGCGCACCTGCTTCATCTCGCCGCGCTCGACCAGCGAGCCGTGGGACATGAGGATGTATTCGTCGGCCAGGCTGGCGAGCAGGCCAAGCTGGTGCGTGACCAGCACGATAGTCTTGCCCTCATCGCGCATGGAGGCCAGCAACTTGGCGATGGCCGCGGCGGAATCAGGGTCCACGTTGGAAAAAGGCTCGTCGAGCAGAAGGAGATCGGGCGCGTGAAAGATCGCGCGTGCCAGTGAGAGCCGCTGGCGCATGCCCTGCGAGTACTGGCCAACGCGGCGCTGGAGGTCGGGGTCGAGCCCGACCCGGCGCATGGCCTCCTGCAAAACGGATTCTGAGCTGGCGCCGTAAAGGCTGGCGAAGAAGCGCAGGTTTTCCATGCCGGAGAACTCTTCATAGAGCAGCGGCGCGTGCGCCATGTAGCCCATGTGGTGCGAGGCTTCTTTGTTTTTGACCCCGAAGATCAGGATCCGGCCTTCCGTGGGCTCGTTGAGGCCGGCGATCATGCGCAGCAGGGTGGATTTGCCCGCGCCGTTTTCACCGCGCAGCACGTAGAACTTGCCGGGTTCGAGCGCGAGTGAAAGGTCGCGCACGGCCGCGGTCCGGCCGTAAACCTTGGAGACGTTCTTTACTTCAACGGGAGGAGGTTGCGGCGTCAGGCGAACGACCTCTGTTAATTCTTTTGCGGCGTGGTGGCGCCGGAATTCTGCCCGGCTTGCGCCTTCTCCATGTTCTCGTACTTGGAGGCGCATTTGGCCTGCACTTCCTTGGCGTGGAACGTGCCGTCGCGACCCATGTTGCCGATCACCAGGGCCTGCGCGTGGTCCTTGAATGTGTCCGGCGGCGGAGTGCCTCCCTTGTAACTGACCGGGAGCAGCAAGCTGCCGCCTTCGCCATCCTGGATCACGAAGTCTGCCTGCGAGCCGTTGCGCTGGATGGAGCCGGGCTTCACGATGCCCTCCACGCGGAGAGTGCGGGTATAGGCGGAGTCGCCCATGCCCTGCATTTCCTTGATGGTGACGTAAAAGCTCTTGCTCTCATTCACACCGGTCCAGGCCAGATAGCCCAGCGACATTACAATGATTGCGATGGCCGCACCAAACTTGAAGAACTTGCTCTGCGATTGCGACATATGAAAAGGGTAGCCTCGTTCTGGATTGTATTCAAGAGCGAACACTGGATGTGTGACATAGGTCACCAGAATGGGGAAACGGCGGAAGTGGCTGGATTTGAGGAGGTTAGGGGGCATGAGTGGAGTCGGCCGGCTCGGTAGGTCCGAGGCAAAGTTGCCGGACGGCCCGATATTGGCCGGCTGGGTGAAGCGTCTCAGCACTGAATTCCAGCGGCCGATCGCCTGAATCTCTAAATCATCACTCCTGGCAATTCTGGCAATCTTGGCAACATGCATGCCTCCACGTCGCAAAAACTCGGCGCGTATAATGATGAGTTTAGGCACATCCCTAAGGTGAAATCATGACCGACAACGGCCACAAGACCACACAGAATCCCAGAGCTGAATGGATCGCCCGGCGGCGCGAAGAGGCTGCTCGGACCGGGGACGAGAACGTCTCGCAGATGCACTTTGCCCGCAAAGGCCTGATCACGGAAGAGATGGCCTACATAGCGGAGAAAGAAAAGCTCACACCGCAGCAGGTCCGCGATGAAGTGGCTGCGGGAAGGATGATCATTCCGGCGAACATCAATCATCCTGAGCTGGAACCCATGGCGATTGGCGTGGCATCGCTGTGCAAGATCAACGCAAATATCGGGAATTCGGCGATTACCTCGAACGTGGATGAAGAGCTGAAAAAGCTGCACACCGCGGTGCATTTCGGGGCAGATACCGTGATGGACCTTTCCACAGGCGGCGGCATTCACGAGATTCGCGAAGCCATCCTGCGGCACTCGCCAGTGCCGATCGGCACAGTGCCGATATACGAAGCAGTCTCGCGGGTAAAGCGCATTGAAGACCTGAGCGCCGACCTGATGCTTGAGGTGATTGAAGAGCAGGCCCAGCAAGGTGTCGATTACATGACGATCCATGCCGGGGTCCTGGTCCAGTATTTGCCGCTGGTATCAAAGCGCATCACGGGAATCGTGAGCCGCGGCGGCGCCATCCTGGCCCAGTGGATGGCCCACCACCACAAGCAGAACTTCCTTTACGAGCGCTTTGACGATATCACCAGGATCATGAAGAAGTATGACGTTTCCTACTCGCTGGGAGACGGCCTTCGGCCCGGTTGCATTGCCGACGCCAGCGACGAAGCCCAGTTCGCCGAACTCCGCACCCTCGGCGAGCTCACCCGGAGCGCATGGGAACATGACGTTCAGGTCATGATCGAAGGTCCCGGCCACGTGCCACTCGATAAAATCAAGGAGCAGGTCGACAAGGAAGTGGAATGGTGCCACAGCGCGCCGTTCTACACTCTGGGCCCGCTCGTCACCGACATCGCGCCCGGCTACGATCACATCACCTCCGCCATCGGCGCGGCGATGATCGGCTGGCACGGCGCTTCCATGCTCTGCTACGTCACGCCCAAGGAACACCTCGGCCTTCCGAACGAGAAAGACGTAAAGGACGGCATCATTGCATACAAGATCGCGGCGCACGCGGCCGATATCGCACGGCACCGCCCCGGGGCGCAAGACCGCGACAACGCGCTCAGCTATGCTCGTTACACATTCGACTGGGAAAAGCAGTTCGCTCTCTCGCTCGATCCTGAGACCGCCCGCTCCATGCACGACGAAACGCTTTCTGACGACTATTACAAGGAAGCGAAGTTCTGCTCCATGTGCGGGCCCAAATTCTGTTCCATGAACTACTCGCAGAAAGTCGACGAGTTCAACAAGCAGGTTTACGGCGTGGAGAAGGCGGACTACTCTCAGTTGGTGGAGAAAATCGCGGCCACGAAGTAACCGCGCAAGCGATCACCGCCGGCTGGAGTTCGGCGCACAAAAAATGACCGTGCCGCCAAAACGGCACGGTTGTTTATTGAACTATAAGACCAGCGCAAACCAAGCTCTTGCTAGTCCATATCTGAGATCTTTTTTGGACCTGCGGATGTATTCCCTGTCGCCGGTTTACTGCTCCCCAGCTGCCGGATCGTCACATCACTCCCACCTCCGCCGTGAGGCGTGCCTGCCTTGGGCTGATCCAGCCTGCGGATCACAACGTCATCGCCGATGTGGCGCGTGTTCCCGTTCTCCCTGTCTGACGACCGCGCCTTCACTGGCGATGGCCGACCAGGGTTTGGCCGCGCCGCCGGCTTGCCGGCGTTCGGCGCCACATTGTTCGTCGGCGGAGCAGCAACCGCCGCAGCTGACGATGACGCGGAAGGCTTCACCGTCACCCCACCGGCCTGCACCGTCACGCCGTTGTACCGCTGTTGCTGCGGCACGTTGACTGTCTTTGAAATTGCGGGTGATGCATGGAATGAAGCTACCGCCAGCCCCAGAACAAACAGGGCACAGGCTGCCGCCACTCCCATGAGCACGGCTTCAAGCTGTGGACTGATTCCGCTGTGGAACGTGAATCCCAGGTGCCGTCTGAAGAAGCTTGCCGCTCCGGAAACCGCAGTCCTGCGTTCCTGCTGCGAATCATCCAGCGCCTGCACCTGCGGCGGTGCGGGCTGTGTATCCACCAATCCGCCACGCTCGCGCAGGAGTTCCTGCAGACGCGCGGCGGCGGCTTCGCGCGCTGCTTCCAGTTCCACTGCCCGTTCCCGGGCTACTGCTCTGCGCCTTTCTGCCTGTTCCTGCCGAACCTCGCGACGTGCGCGAATTTCGGCCAGCCTCAAATCAATCTGCTGCCGCACCGATTCCGAGTTCTT
Organism: Candidatus Angelobacter sp.; assembly: GCA_036258095.1. Taxonomy (GTDB): domain Bacteria; phylum Acidobacteriota; class Terriglobia; order Terriglobales; family Acidobacteriaceae; genus Angelobacter. The sequence goes on from DATAEJ010000030.1 coordinate 8,563, forward strand.
CCGCAGCCATTCACCGGAACTCGCAGCCAGAGCTTTGCCTGAATTTAACGCCGCTGCTGACAGCTCTCGCGCCTTTTGCGCATAATCCGGCTGAGCCGCGTCTGGTTCAGCAATCACCTTCGACTCGTCGTCGAGCCGATGCTCTCGCGACACGTCCTCCGATTCACCCTCATTTGCGTGAACGTTCTCATGACCAGTCTCATAGCGCAGCGGAACTTCGTCTACGTTCGCCATTTCCGCAGCAATCGGCGGCACGAACTCCTGTCGTGGGGCGGGCTCCAGGCTGATAGGTGTTTCAATCGGCTCAGCCGCATAATGTGGCTCAACGTCCGCCGGCATCTGCTCCTCATGTGCGCTGACCGGCACATCTACTGCCTGATGTTGAATCGGCTGAACGGCATGAGCGGTCTGCTCCGCTGGCGGAATCACAATGATGCCATCCTCATAATGATCAGCCTCGGCCGGAGCCGGCTCCGCCGCCGGAGTCAGGTCGCCCAGACCGGGAGAGACGGCCACATCGGCGCTCCACTGGCGAGCCAGTTCGGTCGCGCGCTGCAGCGCTTCTTCGTTGTTGCAGATTTCGAAATCGATTTCCAGATCGGCGGGTGCAAGCCCGGTCTCGCCGGGCATGCCAATTTCCACGGTATACCCGCGATGTTGAAGGTCTTCAGCTAGCGCATTTGTGCGCTCGGGGAATCGGGTCAGAATACGAGCCACCGGCATTAAACCAGCTCCGGGCCAGGAGTATTTGGGACTGCATCCCACGGCCGACTGGCCTCGGCTCATGGGCACAAAGTGGCGTGTGTATTTTGACGCGAATTATACGCGGGAAGGTGCCCCGGCAGGTAGTCTGAATTGTGCCTAGTTGACGTCGGCGAAATCCATGCCGTCGGCGTATTGCAGCCCGGCAATCTGGCGAGCGTGGAACTGCACTTCGAGGTAAGCGCGCAGGATCGCAATGTGCAATGACTCGCGTTCCGCCGCGTTCGAGCATTCCGTCCGGACCCGGTCCAGTTCCATATACCGATCATGCGCTTCTACGAATTTGTTGACCACGCTGTTCATGGCGTTACATTGTTCTAGGCGTCGCCATTCTTACGAATCGTTCAAAACACCTAGAGACGTTCCTTTCTCTTCTTAGGCCGGTAACGTTACTTGCATAACGTTACCAGCACATCCTTTGTACCCTCACATCCAGCGTGTGACTGTGAGGTTTATCACGTTGGTTGGAACTAAGGCCGGCGGTTTTTCCTGGAACAGGGCGACACGGCATCGCCCCTGTTCCGATTCGGGTCGAGACCCCGGGAAACCTGCTTTGCCTTGTGGAGGATTTGCTCGATTACGGCATTGCGCGGGTTCCCCTGCGTTTCAAAGGCGCTCTGCTACCGCGGTGCCTTCTCCAGCGTCTCCGCCGCGCGATTCAAGGCCTCCGTCAGCGCCGCAATCTGGTCGCTCGTCAACCCGGCATTTTTCGCGTCAATCGCTTCATTCACGCCAGGGATCACCACTGCGGCATATCCCGTGTACTGCCCCGGCGCATAGATCGCATGCCGGAACCACGGACGATTAGGAAGGCCCTTCTGCAGCAGCAATGCACGCTCAGCCGCAATCAGCGTCCCGTTCAGGTTGCTGGCGTCCGCCGGTGGGTTCTTCTGAACGGCCAAAACTGCGGCTCCGGCGGCGGTGAAGCGCTTCGCAGCATCCAGGGCCTTGCTGAAGTCAGGTGCATTGCTGCCCAGGTTCTGTTTCGCCTTTTCCTGCGCCTGTTCGATGTACGAGGTGATCTCCTTCCCATAAAGTTCGTAATCGTAAGGCAGCACATCCGCGGCGGACATGTGCAGCGCCTCCAGCCCCAGCACGCGTGCCATTTCCTGCTCATACACAAAAGTTGGATCGCCGAATTTCTTGAACCATGCAAAATTATCGAAGGCCGAGTGATACACGCCATAGGAGCCGTTGGACGTGGCATCGGCGGAAGGAATCCCCAGGTGCTGAATGAAGACGCTGTAGTCTGATCCGCTTCCCAGGTCGCCCACGGGCACATCATTTTCTACCCGCGCATTCGCCCGCCGGCCCTGGTTGAAGTCCGGACCGCGTCGCTCGCTCTGTCGGCTCCGGTCTTCCTTCCATTGCTCGTAAACCGTTCCACCCTTCGGGCTGGGCACAAACTTTGTCACCTCGCGAACAAATCCCTTGAGGCTCGGCACGGCCGAAGCATTGAAGTTAGGCCCACTCACCGCCACGTCCAGGTTGAAATATGCCACCGCATGCGCCAGCTGCTGCTCAAACTGCTCGCCCCACTCCGTGGAACCGATCAGGCCTTCTTCCTCCGCGTCCCAACTGGCGAAGACAATCGTGCGCTCCGGCTTCCATCCGCCATGCAGAAGCTCAGACATTCCGTGCACTGACTCGAGCATCGCTGCGGTTCCACTGTTCGGGTCCACCGCGCCGTAGACCCACGCATCGCGATGGTTCCCCAGCACCACCCATTCATTGGGATATTTGGTTCCGGGAATCTTTCCAATTACGTTCCAGATGGTGAAGTACCGGTAAGTTTGCTTGAGATGGACCTTCACCTTCACCGGCCCCGGCCCTACGTGATAGGTGAATGGCAGCGCGCCCTGCCACTCGCGCGGCGATTCCGGCCCGGTCAGGTTCTGCAGGATGGGCTGGGCATCGGCGTACGAGATCGGCGTCGTCGGGATCTTCGGCATATCGGTCGCCTGCTCCGGCGCCACGCGCTTTGAGTCCGGCATATCCGGCAGACTCGCAAACCCCGGCGTGGTCGGGTCGCCCGGGTACTTGAACATGTACTGTATGGATCCGCGCTGAACGCCGGTCGCGGGCCGCCACGGGCCCTTGGGATACATGTCTCCGCGGAAGTAGCCGTCATCGATCGGGTCGGAATAAATGAGCACGCCCGCGGCGCCGTGTTCTTCCGCCACAAAACTCTTCACCCCGCGGAAGTTCTGCCCGTAGCGCACCAGCACGATCTTGCCCTTTACGTCCACTTTCATGTCCGCCAGCTTTTTAAAATCGTCCGGCGAGCCATAATTCGCGTACACCACCTCCGCCTCGACATCACCTGAAGGAGACGAGCCGTTGAACGGCATCAGCACACGCCGGTCATCCTGAAACGGGTCGCCATCCACATGCTCGCGCGACGGCCCATTCATCTTCACGTTCGCGGGCGCCGTCACCGTCACACTGATCTCCTCCGGACGGTTCATCCACACGCGATATGGCACCACCTCCGTCTCCAGCCCGGCCACCCGGAACTGTTTGGCCACATACTGCGCGGTGTTGAAGTCCTCCGGCGACCCCGCCACGTGCGGCACCATCGTGAGGATCTTCAGGTGCTGCTCCGCCAGTTTCGGGTCCGGGACCGCCATAAACTTCTTGTCGATTTCCATCTGATGGGAGAAATCGCGGAAGCCAAAAACCTTCGGCGTCTGGGTTGAGCTGTCGGTGCCTTGCTGGGCAAATGCGGTGAGGACGAAGATCGAGATCAGGACTGCGATCCGGGCGCGATGCTGCATGTAAACAGGGGCCTCCTTGGGGCTGTAGCGGAAACAGAAAAGATTACACTACGCGCGCAAAGTTTGCCGAATGACCATAAAAATCCGCTTTCCGCAACGCTGCTGGCCATTTGCCAATTGCTAATTACTTATTACCAATTACTTCCCTCAGGCTAAACGCCAATGGCTGACAGCGGCCGAACAGCCTTATCATTAACTCTCCCCCCTGTTGAACAACTTTGAACACTGATTCACACATCCAGACCCAGCCAACGCTCCTGGTCCCGACCCAGGCGACGGAAAGCGCACTGCCAGAAACCGGCGCAACCGCCATCATTGGCGTACAGCGCATCACGCGCGCGCTCCGCCACCACGACTTCCGTCTCTTCTGGGCCGGCAACTTCCTCTCGAACATCGGCACATGGATGCAGAACGTCGCCCAGGGCTGGCTCGTCCTCCAGCTGACCAACTCGGCGTTCTGGCTCGGCATGGTCGGCTTCGCTTCGTCGATCCCGATTCTATTTTTCGCGCTCATCGGTGGCGTGATCGCCGATCACACCAACAATCGCAAGCTCCTCATGGGCACGCAATCCGCCATGATGGTCTTTGCCTTCATCCTGAGTGGCCTTACGTTCTTTCACCACCTCAGCGTCGGAGGAGTCGCGGTGCTGGCGCTCGGGACCGGCATCGCCATGTCACTGAACACTCCCAGCTATCAGGCGCTGGTTCCGCAACTGATTCCGCGGGAAGATCTCACCAACGCCATCGCTCTCAATTCGGCGCAGTTCAACATGTCGCGTGTGATCGGGCCGACTCTGGGCGGCTTTGCCATGGCACTCGTCGGTCCTTCCGGAAATTTCTTCCTCAATGGCGTGAGCTTTCTTGCCGTGCTCTTCGCGCTGGGTCAGATGCATTATCCCGAACGTATCGCACCGCCCGAAGGTCAATTTTTTGAAAAGCTGGAGCAGGGCTTCGCTTACGTCTTCAGCCATTCCCACACCGGACCGCTGGTAGTCCTCACCGCAATTGCCAGCCTGCTCGCGGTGCCGTATCTCACCTTTGTGCCCTACTTCGCGCGCGACGTGCTACACAGCGACGCCCGAGGCCTCGGCATTCTCATGGCCTGCAACGGCGTGGGTGCTTTCTGCGGCGCCGGAACCATAGCCTACGCCGGACAAATCCGTCGCCGCGGCACATTTGTCGTTCGCTCCGGCGTGGGATTTTTCGCCTCAATCATTGCCTTTACCTTTTCGCGCAACTTTCTGCTTTCAGGAATCTTGCTGATGGTCGTGGGCTATTTCATGATCACCATGGTGGCCACCGTGAATGCTCTTCTCCAGCACCTGGCCGACGACACCATGCGCGGACGGGTCATGAGCATCTACTCGACGGCCTTCTTGGGATTGCCACCGCTCGGCAGCCTCGCCGCAGGCCTTCTCGCCCGCGTGATTTCTCCTGCCCACGCCATCGCCGGCATGTGCGCGCTGGCGCTGATCAGCAGCCTGGTAGTGTTTCAATGGAGTACGGCATTGCGGGAGTTGGATTGAGCTTCCTCTTGTAATCCCGAGTCCGCGAAGCGGCGAGGGAGCCCTATAATTTTCCGGAGACTTAAGGTGACCCACAATCGTGCTTTGGTCACCAGCGCTCATACTGTGACCCGGCATTCCCAAATTGCCCAATAGCCAAATTACTCAATTACCAATTGAGATGATTCGCGTTAATTCGCGGCTAACTTTCGTTTTGTCGCTTCACGATGTCTAAGCGGGTTACCCAAGGCTCAGCCCCCTCCCAGGCCCTCCCGGTGTCCCAAAGCCCTGTCCTTCTTCCCATCCGTAATGGAGCTTTGCACCCCTGGCGAGGCTATGCTGAACTCTTGGAATGCCACCATCAGGAGTGTGAACGTGAAAACTACCCTGGTTGCTGTTGTTCTCTTCTGCTCGAGCTTTTCGCAGGCTGCCGCGCCCGATGACACCCCGGCCTCCACGTCCGCGGCGCACCACACCGATCTGACCGCCACACTCAATGACGCCGACGCGTCCGTTGCCGCCACGAACGCGGACATCGCCAACCTGCACGTGGAAAAATGGGCCTCTGGCTGGAAGACCGCCTGGACAAAAAAGAGTTCCCACAAGCAACTGGCCGGCCAGTCTGCCGATTCCATCAAGCAGATGACCTCATCCCTCTCCGCAACGATTACCGAAGTGCGCTCGTCGCACGGCAGCGTGGGCTCCACCTTCAAGCTGTTCAACAACCTGACCAGCGTGTGCGAAAACATGGACGCGCTCGTGGAAGCCACGCACACCTATGGCAAGAAGGATGATTACTCGCGCCTGTCCGGCGATTACTCGAACCTGCTGCGCGTGCGCAGCCAGCTCTCCAGCTATATCGAGCAACGCGCCTCAGTGGTGGATCCGCACGGCAATCCCGGGATAGGCTCCAGCTCAACAAACGCCAAAAAGACCGACGATACCGCACCGGACAAAAAAGCAACGACCAGGAAGAAGTCGGTGATGCGCAGTTCGCGATAGCGCTGGACGACGCGGCTAACATTCAGCCCGAAGGGCGTCATAGTGCAAGCCCGGGGCATTAGCCCCGGGAAGCACTCCCGTTAGCTCCGCCAATACGCGCGCGAGCCGAACAGCTTCTTCATTCTCGATCTTCACGCTTGAATTCTATCTCTTGCCCGCTGCCGCCGCTCTCCTCGCCGCCAACCGCTCCGCCAGCATCTTGACCCGCTTTTTGCTCATTGGGCGTCCCATCAACTTCTCCCAGTTGATTCCGAACTGGGGCGTCAGCGAATCCTTCCGCGCCTGCGGCAGGTACTCACCGAACTTTGCCCACAGAAAATAGGGCTCGGTGTTGGATTGATAGAAAAGTTCCTCGTTCACTGCGCCGGTCGTGACCATGGCACATGCCATGTCCCAGTAGGTCAGCACCTGGCGCAAATGGGTATTCTGATCGCTGCCGTAGCCCGTGAAAACCGCTTTAAAGTCTTCATAGTTCTGCGGCCAGAACTCTGAGACCATGAACTTCCTCGCCGCACGCATCACCGCCTCGCGGCGAAGATCATAAAGCTGAAGGATTAGCTGCGCATCATTGGTGGTGGGCTTCTTGGCCATGTGGGGTTCGACTCCTCTTTGGAAAACAGAAGAGTCTAAATCAGAAAGGACACAAAGCAACACGAAGTGACTTGCTTCCTCCGTGTTCCTCTGTGTCCTCTGTGGTGGATCGTTCTAGGCCACCGCTTCCGGCTTCGGGATCGACTTGGAATAATCACACTTTACCGCCGTTGCCGCCGGCGCTTCCTCTGCCGCTGCGGCTTTGCCCTTCTTGCCGCGCTTCGGCTTCGGCGCTTCTTCCTCTTCCGCCGCCCGCTTGTTATTGTTCGGGCAGATCAGGAACGACCCCGACTTCAGGTGTTTTTCCAGCAGGTACGGGCTGCCGCACTCCGGACACTTCTCCGCCACCGGCTTGAACGCCGAGGTGAAATCGCAGTTCGGATAGTTCGAGCAGCCGTAGAACGTGTTACCCCGGCGGCGGGCTTTCTTCTCCACCAGCTCGCCGTCTGCGCATTTCGGGCACTTCACGCCGATGAAGTTCTGCTTGATGTACTTGCAATCCGGATATCCGCTGCACGAGATGAACTCGCCGTAACGCCCATGGCGCAGCACCATGTTGCGATTGCATTTCGGGCACGTCTCTTCCAGCGGAACGTCCGGTACTTTCTTCGCCTGGTCGAGCCGGCGCGTGGTCTTGCAGTCTGGATATCCGGTGCACGCCATGAACTGGCCAAAACGCCCGCGCTTGAGCACCATCACACGGCCGCAGTTCTCGCAGTATTCATCCTGGCCGGTCTCCGGCATCTCCGCCGTGTCGAGTTCCGGAAGATTGATGGGATTTTCCTTGGTGAACGTGCAGCTCTCAGGATCATCCTTTTTATAGGAGCTGCAGGCGTAGAAAGACCCGTGTTTCCCCCATTTGAGCACCAGCGGTGAGCCGCACCGCTCGCACTTCTCGTCGGTGGGCTTTTCCATCCGCTTCACGTTCTCCATGTGCTTTTCAGCGTAGCGGAGGTCTTTGGCAAATTTCTTGTAGAAGTCGGCGAGTGCCTGAGTCCACTTCTCCTTGCCTTCTTCGATCTCGTCGAGCTCCTCTTCCAGCCGTGCTGTATACGCGGGATCGAAGATTTCGGCAAAGTTCTTGACTAGCAAGTCGGTCACTACCAGCCCGGTCTCGGTCGGCACAAACTTTCCGCCGATCTTCTGCACGTACTGCCGCTCCTGGATCGTGGAAAGAATGGTCGCGTAGGTGGAAGGTCGCCCGATGCCTTTTTCTTCCAGCTCCTTCACCAGTGACGCCTCGTTGAAACGCGGTGGCGGCTCGGTGAAGTGCTGTTCCGGCATCAGTTCCTTGAGCGTAAGCTTCTGGCCCGCCTCCAGCGGCGGCAGCTTGTGCTTCAGCTCTTCATCTTCCTCGTCCTTGGCTTCCTTCGACTCCTCGTAGACCTTCAGGAAACCTTCAAACTTCAGCACCGACCCAGTCACGCGGAATGTGAACGACTCATTGCCCGACTTCGCTTCAATGTCCACGCTGGTCTGGTCAAAAACCGCCGGCATCATCTGCGAAGCCACAAAGCGTTGCCAGATCAGCTTGTAAACTTTGTATTCGTCCTCACCCAGATATTTTTTGATCTCATCCGGATGGCGCGCCACCGACGTCGGGCGTATAGCTTCGTGCGCCTCCTGCGCCTCTTTCTTCGACTTGTACATGTTGGGCGATTCGGGCAGAAACTGTTTGCCGTAGCTCGAATCGATAAACTGGCGCACTTCCGCCACCGCGTCGTTCGATACGCGCACCGAATCGGTACGCATGTACGTGATCAGGCCGACTGAACCTTCATCACCCAGTTCAATGCCTTCATACAGGCGCTGCGCGATCATCATCATGCGCTTAACTGAGAAACGCAGCTTGCGCGAGCCATCCTGCTGCAGTTTGCTCGTCGTGAACGGCGGAGCCGGACTGCGACGGCGCTCCTTTTTTTCAACCTTGCGGACCGTCCACAGCGCGTTATTGAGCGCGTCAACGATCTTCTGCGACTCTTCCCCGTTCGGGATCTCAGTCTTATCTTCGCCGCGACCGACAAAACGCGCCACAAATGACGGGGGCTTAGCGGCATGCAGGTTGGCGTCAATGGTCCAGTATTCTTTCTTCTCAAACGCCTTGATTTCGCGTTCGCGCTCCACGATCAGCCGCAGAGCCACGGTCTGCACGCGACCGGCAGAGAGTCCGCGCCGCACTTTGTCCCACAACAAGGGCGAGACCTGGTAACCCACGATGCGGTCCAGCACGCGCCTTGTCTGCTGCGCGTCCACCAGGTTCCTGTCGATGTCGCGCGGATGTTGAAACGCCTCCTGCACCGCCTTCTTCGTGATCTCATTGAAGGTCACGCGACGCACCGGCGTGGCGTTCTTTTTCTTCTTGCCAAAGCCGTCAGAGAGTTCTTCCGCCAAATGCGCGGCAATGGCTTCGCCTTCGCGGTCCGGGTCAGGCGCCAGGTAAATGGCGGACGCGTCCTTGGCCAGCTTCTTCAGCTTGGCCACGACCTTCTCTTTACCGGGGATCACGTCGTACTCGGTGGAGAAATCTCCCTCGATATCGACGCCGAGCTTGCTCTTGGGCAGGTCTTTGATGTGCCCGAGCGAGGCTTCGACTTCGTAGTCCTTCCCCAGGTACTTATTAATGGTTTTCGCCTTGGCGGGCGATTCGACTATGACGAGTGATTTGGACAATGTTTCTTAGATCCTTTTTGACACTAACACACAACAGAGAAGCTGCTAGCCGCTAGCTGCTAGCTCCTGATGCCGCTGCCCTTCGCTTTGCGGTTTGCGCGGCGGCGGCTTTCCTGCCTTGCTCACCCACAGTGCTCACCAGAGACGTTAACATACGCTGCACTTCCGTCAATTTGCTCAGCAGATTACCGTAGGTACTCGCGGGCATGAACTTCAGGTCGCGTGCGAGCAGCAGATGATACTCAACTTCTGCTGTCGAGCCACGCGCGATCTGCAAAAACCGCGCCAGCTCTCCGTCTGATCTCCGCCCGCAACCCTCGGCGATATTTGCTCCGATCGACACAGCTGCGCGTCTCAGCTGGCTCGTCAATCCGTACAGTTCGTCTTTCGGAAAAGTGCGTGACACTTCGTAAACCGCAATCGTCATTCGTGAGCCTTGCTCCAAACCTTCAGATCCTTGAAGTCTTTCACGCTCTCTCCCTCACCATGTTCAAGCTAGCAGCTAGAAGCTAGAAGCTCTTAGCGAACGTCACCAAATACCTGCGCGTCGCTGTCAAAAAGCTTTCACGTAGTTCTTTCCTGGTAACTGTCTCACCTTCCCATTCAGCTCCAACTCAAAAAGCGACGCAAAGATTTCCGACGACGACACCTCCGGTTCCAGTTTTTCAATGAGCGTATCGATGTGAGTTGCTTCGTCCTGGCGTAGAGCGGCCAGGATCTTCCGCTCCCGTGGCGTCAGCTGCTCATCATTAAATAAGGTAGCGGACTCAGGCCTCTGGTCTGATGCTTGGGCCTCCCATTCGGATTCAAGGCGCTGCCTCACCTCGGCCGGCAGTTCTTCCCAAACATCGTCCCATGTTGCAGTTAGCTTGGCTCCCTGCTTGATCAGCGTGTTTGGCCCCCACGAATTACGCGAGGTTACGTTTCCCGGTACAGCGAAAAGCTCGCGGCTCTGCTCCAGTGCGCATCGCGCCGTAATGCGCGTGCCGCTATACTCACCCGCTTCCACCACCAGCACGCCCATCGAAAGGCCGCTGATAATTCGGTTGCGGATGGGAAAATTCTGTGGCGCGGCGAAAGTTCCGAGCGGGAACTCGCTGACCAGCGCGCCGTTGAATTCCAGGATTCCATCAGCAATTTTCTTGTTCTCGCGCGGGTAGATCACGTCCACACCGGTACCAAAAACGGCAACAGTCTTCCCCTTTGCCTTGATCGCGCCGCGATGTCCGGCGGCATCCACGCCGCGGGCCATGCCGCTGAAAATCACCATGCCGCGCGACGCCAGATCGTTCGAAAGTCGTTCGGCCATCCCGATGCCATACGGCGTCGGATGCCGTGTTCCAACCACCGCAATCCCGGGCTGCGCAAGCGCCGTCACGTTACCGCGAACATAGAGCACTAGCGGCGGATCGTAGATTTCGCTCAGCCGCGCCGGCCAGTCCTGATCGTCACGGCAGATGATCTGCACTTCAGAAGCCGCGGCCTTGCCCAGTTCTTCATGCGCCAGTTCCAGCGATTTCCCCAGCGCGATGTGCTGCGCCGACTGCGCCTGCAACTGCAGTGCTTCCAGTTCCGTCAGCGACGCCTGGAACACATCTTCTATATTGTCGAAGTTTTCCACCAACTTGCGGCCGCGGGTGGGGCCCAAACCGGGCGTGAGAGCCAACGCCAGCCAATAAACTGCGTTCGAAGTCCTGGTTACCGGGGTCGCCATTTCTAGCCGCGTCACCTTACTCGCCCGAATCGGCGGAAACTTGGCGGACTGTACACGCCAACGCAAACGCCTGTCAAGACACCACCGCCGAGCCGCCTGGCAGAATCCAACGAAACCACACTGCTAGAATGAACTCTGTCCATGTCGCCTTTGCGCATCTCTGCCATCAGCTTCCTCAATACCGCTCCCCTGATGTGGGACTTTGAGCAGGGAGATTCCGCGACGAGGCTGCGCGAGCATTTCTCTGTTTCCTACACCGTTCCGGCGCTTTGCGCAGAGCAGTTGAAGGCCGGCGAAGCCGACATAGGGATTATTCCGGCAGCGACTTACACCACCATCCCTGACTTGGTGATCCTGCCCGATGTAGCCATCGCCTCAAAGAATGAGGTTCGTTCGATCCTGCTGGTCAGCAAAGTTCCAGTCGACAAAATCCGCAGTGTTGCCACGGACGATTCCTCCCGCACGTCGGCGGCTCTCGTTGAAATCTTCCTGCGCAAGTTCGTCGGCGTGACTCCGGCGTTTGTCCGGCAGAAGCCGGTCTTGGAAGAGATGCTCAAGTGGCACGACGCTGGTCTGCTGATCGGCGACCCTGCGTTGCTCGCCCGCACGGAAGGCTTGTACGTTTACGACTTGGCCGAGCAGTGGCGGAACTGGACAGGCCGCCCGTTTGTTTTCGCGTTCTGGGCCGTCCGACGCGCCGCTCTCTCCGGTGCTGCTCCTGACCTCGACTTGGCGCAGGTGTTCCGTGAGTCCCGCGACCATGGCCTGCAGCACGTCTCAGACATCGTCGCCGCGTGGGCCCCCAAGCTTAGCCTACCCGCACCGGTCGTCCGCGACTACCTGACCACCAACATCGATTACACACTCGATGAAGAGAACCTCCAGGGCCTGCAACTCTTCTATCGTTACGCAGCAGAGCTGCAGGTGCTCCCGCCTGCACCGCCATTGCGGTTCCTTGAGCAGCCCCGCATGGCCAGCAAGCTCTAAGTGCCGCGCGTACCCCACTTACAAAGTTTCACCCTTCTTTCAGGTTCTACCCCTGAGTTCCCGGCATCCAATATGGCAACATGCTTCCCTTCGTCCTGCCGCTCACAATCTGGTCATGGCTGGAAAGACTCGGGGGTCTCGGCCTTATCCTGCTTGGCTTCGCGGACAACTCACCCATTCCGCTGCCCGGCAGCATGGACGCGCTCACCATCATCCTCTCCGCCCACCAGAAGGAATGGTGGCCGTACTACGCCGCTATGGCGCTCATCGGGAGCCTTGTCGGAGGATACATGGCCTATGCCGTGGGGAAGAAGGGCGGCAAGGAAGCGCTGGAAAAAAAGATTCCGAAACAGAAAGCGGAGGCCATCTACCAGAGGTTCGAAAAGCACGGCTTCTGGAGCCTCTTCATTCCAGCACTGCTGCCTCCGCCGGTGCCCTATTCACCTTTCCTGATCGCCGCCGGAGCCCTGCAATATCCGAGGCACAAGTTCTTTCTCGCAGTAGGCTTCGCTCGCGGTATTCGTTACACCGCGCTCGCGTGGCTCGGCTCCATCTACAGCAAACAGATCTTCGGCTTCTTCCATAAGTACTACAAGCCGGTGTTGTGGAGTCTCATCACCCTCGCTGTCGCGGGCGGAATTGCGGCGCTCCTCTGGACCTGGAAGCGCAAGCGCGAGCATAAGCCGGTAATCCCCGACGTGAAGAGCAAACAACCGAACGCAGCCTGATTCCGAGGTCCGTTTGCGTGTTCATTTAGAATGTCCCTGTAATGTCCTTGACCAAGGCACAGGCTCTTGATTACTTCCGCTCCGACGACCTGATCGGGCTCGGCATGGAAGCCGACGCGCTCCGCCGCAAGCTCCATCCTGAAGGTGTGGTCACTTACATCATTGACCGCAACATCAATTACACGAACTTCTGCACTGAGTACTGCACCTTCTGCGCGTTTTACGCGCCAGTCAAAGGTCCTGGCCGCAGCAAGGGCTACGTCCTGGATTTCGACACGATCCACGACAAAATTCGGGAGACCGTGGAAGTGGGCGGCACGGGCGTGCTCATGCAGGGCGGCCTGCACCCTGACATGAAAATCGAGTGGTACGAAGAGATGCTGCGCGGCATCAAGCAGCGCTTCCCCAAAGTTCACCTGCATTGCTTCTCCGCTTCGGAGATCATCCACTTCGCCGAAGTCAGCGGCCTGACCATTGAAGACACCATCAAGCGCCTCCGTGATGCCGGGCTCGACTCCATTCCCGGCGGCGGCGCTGAAATTCTCGATGACGCCGTGCGCCACAAGATTGCGCGCCTGAAATGCCTGACTAATGACTGGCTCAACGTGCACCGCACGGCCCACAAGCTTGGCATGCGAACCACCGCCACCATGATGTTCGGCGTGGGTGAGACGCTGGAACAGCGCATCAACCACTTCCAGCATGTCTACGATCTTCAGGAAGAGACCGGCGGCTTCACCGCGTTCATACCGTGGAGCTTTCAGCCGAAGAATACCGCGCTGGGCGGCCGCCACTGGGACGAGGCCACCGCGGTCGAGTACCTCAAGACGCTCGCCATCGCCCGGCTGTTTCTCTCTAATTTCGAGAACGTCCAGTCAAGCTGGGTGACGCAAGGCCTCAAGGTCTGCCAGATGGGGCTGCGCTTCGGCGGCAATGATGTGGGCTCGGTGATGCTGGAAGAAAATGTCGTGCGCTCCGCCGGTGTGGCCAACTGCACCACCGAAGAAGAGTTGCGCCGCATGATCCGCGATGCAGGCTTCGTTCCCAAGCAGCGCGATACGCTCTACCGGCAATTCTTCCTGAACTGAGTGGACTGAGTAATCGGGTAATTTGGTAGTCGGGTAAGTTGCGGCTGCGCGACTTTCGAAATTACTCAATTGCCAGATTACTCAATTGCCCGATCTTCTTTTACAATCTTCTTTTCTGAATCTTCTCCCAGGGAGTGGTTCACCTGACTGTACTGGTTTCCAATTTCATATTCATGTTTGCTACCGGCTCGCAGAAAGGGCTGGTCCAGTACTTCAAGACCACTTTCCTCGATAAGACCTTCAAGGGCCTGTACTCGCCCAATGCGTTCGACCTCATGCTGCTCATCCCGTATTTCGTGGTGATGATCATCCTGGCAGGGTACGGCCTGCACCGGTATGCGCTGGTCTACATGTACTACCGCAACCGCAAGAACAAGACGGTAGAGCCGCCAAGCAGGTTTGCCGAACTGCCGCGCGTCACGGTGCAGTTGCCTATTTTCAACGAGCAGTTTGTGGTCGACCGCCTGGTTGAATCCATCTGCAAGCTGGATTACCCGAAAGACAAGCTCGACATTCAGGTGCTGGACGATTCGACCGATGAGACGGTCGAGGTCGCGCGCGCGGTGGTGGAGCGCTACGCCGCCCTCGGCCATCCCATCACGTACATTCATCGCACCAACCGCGAAGGCTTCAAGGCCGGGGCACTGGCTAACGGCATGAACACCTCTAAAGGCGAGTTCATCGCCATTTTCGACGCCGACTTCGTTCCGCCTGAGGACTGGCTGCTCCGGGTGATCCACCACTTCGCCGATCCGAAGATCGGAATGGTGCAAACCCGCTGGACGCACCTGAACCGCAACTACTCGTTCCTGACGGAAGTCGAGGCCATTCTGCTCGACGGCCATTTCATTCTTGAGCACGGCGGCCGTTCACGCAGCATGGTCTTCTTCAACTTCAATGGCACAGCCGGCATGTGGCGGCGCAAGGCAATTGAAGACGGCGGCGGGTGGCAACATGACACGCTGACTGAAGATACCGATCTTTCCTATCGGTCACAGCTCGCCGGCTGGAAATTCAAATACGTGCAGGATATTGAATGCCCGGCTGAATTGCCCATCGAGATGACAGCCTTCAAGACCCAACAGGCGCGCTGGGCCAAGGGTCTGATTCAGACCGGCAAAAAAGTTCTGCCCATGGTTTTTCGTAGTGATGTTCCGTGGCGAATCAAGGTGGAGGCGTTTTACCACCTTACCGCCAACATCAGCTACCCCCTGATGATCGTGCTGTCCACGCTTTTGCTGCCGGCCATGATCATCCGCTCGTTCGGCGGTTGGTTCCAGATGCTGTTGATTGACCTGCCGCTTTTCATGGCATCAACGTTTTCCATCTCCAGCTTTTATCTGGTTTCGCAAAAAGAGCTGATGCCGCGCACCTGGTTCCGCACCTTCCTTTATCTGCCGTTCCTCATGTCACTCGGTATCGGCCTCACCCTTACCAACACGCGCGCCGTGCTGGAAGCGCTGTTCGGGATCAAATCTTCGTTCAAGCGCACCCCTAAATACCGTGTACAGTCGAAAGCCGATAAGGCGCTTGGCCAGAAATACCGTCGCCGGCTGGGTATTGTTCCCTGGCTGGAATTGCTGGTAGGCACGTACTTCTTCTTCATGTGCCTTTACGCCTTCAACAGCGAGAACTACTGGACCATCCCGTTCCTGCTGCTTTTTGTCCTGGGCTACTGGTACACCGGCCTTATGTCTCTGCTGCAGGGCCGCTTTGACAGGCTGGCGCTCTCGCAGGAGCCGCACACTAAGCCGTTCCCTGTAGGCGTTTAGGCTGTTTCCCCGGCGCTGGTTGAGAATGTCTCTGGTATGCTACCGCTGTGCTGATGAAGATCCTCTACGGGCTGCTGGTGATTTCCATGGCCGCCATTGTGATTTCCGTCGCGGCCACCAGGCTGCGGTTGCATCTGCACCTGCGCCGGCCGGGGCACGCTCATGCGCCCATGCCCGCCGAAAAACCACAGCACCAGCCGGTAGAGAAAACATAACCGCACGCCGTTCCCGCCTTGCGAGAGCAGAAATTTATCGATCGCATGCGGCATTCAAGTCAATTCACTGCCATAATGAGAAGGGTTCCAGGATGTCCCCAGTTATGTCTACTTCGTCTGTCATGTCCCAGGTTCGCGAAATCACGATAGCGCACAGCCCGGATTCCGATGATGCTTTCATGTTTTACGGGCTGGCCACTAACAAGGTCCGTGTTCCTGGCCTGCGATTCACGCACACGCTAACCGATATCGAAACGCTCAATCGAAAGGCCATGGACGGCTTTTACGACGTGAGCGCCATTTCGTTCCACGCCTATCCTTACGTGCAGGACAAGTACGCGCTCATGCCGTGCGGCGGCAGCGTAGGCGAGCAATACGGTCCCATGATCGTGGCTCCTCGAATGATGGGCCTGGAAGAAGTCAAGCGCATCAAGGTTGCGGTGCCCGGTACCATGACGACGGCATACCTGGCGCTGAAGCTGTTCGCCCCGAAAATCGAAACCGTGGTTGTGCCTTTCGACCAGATTATCCCTGAAGTGCTCGCGGGTAAGTTCGAAGCCGGGTTGATCATTCACGAAGGCCAGCTCACGTACGACCGCAGCGGCTTGTGCCGCATCCTCGACCTTGGCAAGTGGTGGTTTGAGCAGACCGGACTTCCTCTGCCCCTGGGCGGCAATGCGATCCGGCGCGAGCTTGGCCCCGAACTGATCCACAGCGTCACGCAGGCCCTTCGTGACAGCATCCAGTACGCGCTCGATCACCGCGAAGAAGCGCTGGCCTACGCGATGCAGTTCGCCCGCGACCTGGATCCACACATGGCGGACAAGTTTGTCGGGATGTACGTGAACGCGCGCACGCTCGACTACGGCGAAGACGGCAAGGAAGCCGTGGTACGGCTGCTTGAAATGGGCTACAAGGCGGGCATCATCCCGCACCAGCCTCATGTAGAGTTTGTTGGCTAAAGTTCTCGAATGAAATAAAAAGGGAGATGCATTGAGCATCTCCCTTTTGTGCTTCTCAAGGTTTAGTATCTTCCGCGGAACCCACCACGATCCCTGCCGCCGCCTCCTGATCTTCCACCACCACCGCCACGGCCTTCGCGATTGAAGCCACCGCCGCCACCCCGGAAACCACCGCCGCCATTGCCGCGGCTGACCTTCGGGCGCGCCTCGTTCACATTCAGGGCACGGTTGCCGAGCTGGGCTCCGTTCATTCCGTTGATGGCTTTGTCGGCCTCCTCATCGTTGGACATCTCTACAAACCCGAAACCGCGCGGGGACCCGGTATCACGATCTTTGAGGATTGTTACATTGTCCACCTGGCCGTATGCTGCAAACGCCTGGCGTAATTCGTCTTCGGTTAACTTGAAATCCAGGTTCCCTACGTAAATGTTCTTCATAGCGGTCCTTTCGATGTACAGGCGCGCGATCAGGCGTGACTGCAGGTTGGAAGGTAGAAGGTAAACGGTCCGAAAACCAAAAAGGTCAGCGCGCGCCGCGCAGACCTCTCAAGCGTACGCCCGCTCCGGGCAAGTTGGCAAACGATTTTGGCCTAATACGATACATTTTCAGCACAATGTCCCCCTCAGCCCGGTTTGTTTTGCGGAACCACCCAATCATGCCGAAGCGAATCGGCAGCGAAGATACCTCCGCGCGAAACTCCGGCACCTCCGGAACTTTTCATACTCCTTTAACATCCACTGTGTACCCTCACCCGCAGACATGAGTTGGACGATTCAAGCCATGGTGGATACAGGAATGATGCCTCGAGAGTCCGCTTCACCTGCGCGCACCGCTGCCGCTTCGCAAAAGATCTTTTTGCTTGAAGACGATCAGGACATCGCCCGGCTGGTGCGCCATCATCTTGAAACCTCCGGCTTCAGGGTGCGCTGTTACACTGCCACGACGAATTTTCTTGGCGACGCTCAAAAGGAACGCCCGTCGCTTATGGTCCTGGATATCATGGTGCCCGGCGGCAACGGACTTGATCTCTGCCGCCACATTCGCCAGGCCGGCGCTCCGCTTTCCTCCACTCCGATTGTTTTCCTGACGGCAAAAACATCAGAAACGGATCGCGTGCTGGGACTCGAACTCGGAGCGGACGATTACATCACGAAGCCATTCAGCCCGCGCGAGTTGGTGGCGCGGATCAAGGCCGTGCTGCGCCGCTGCGAAGCCCCCCTGGCTCCCGGATTGATCAAGGCCGGCGAAATTGAAATTGACGCGAATGCCATGACTCTGAGTGTGCGCGGCGAGCAGGTAACCACCACATCAACTGAGTTCAGGCTGCTCCACTACCTTGCTCAGCATGCCGGCCGCGTCTTCACCCGCGACCAGATCCTCGATGCGGTGTGGCGTGAGACCACGTTCGTGAGCCCACGTTCGGTCGATGTATATGTAAGAAAACTGCGAGAAAAGATTGAACGTGATCCTGAGAACCCGCGGTTCCTGCGAACCGTACGCGGCACCGGCTACCGCTTCGAAATGCCGAAAGCAGAGTAGACCTCAAACCGCACAACTACCGGGTGCATTTGGAACTAGTTTAACGAAACGAGGATCGCGGGGTGAATTATCTTCAGAATTCGCACGTGAGACTGCGGAAGCTTTGCTGCGCCGTTCTGGTGCTCACGCGGCCTGTTCCAGTTCCAGAAATTTCCCGAGCTGTTTGTCAATGTAATTGAGCAGCCTTCCCCACGCGAGCTGCGGTCCAACTAAACATGATTTTTTGAGGCGCTGCTCTCTAATCTTCTTGGCGTCACCGGTGATAGACGTATAATCGATCACGTCCGTACGCAATGTACGCCTAGTTTCCAAGGGCCGATGATACGTAGTGGCGCGTCGAACGCAAGTGGGCGTTGAAGGACTGGACGGCAAGCGCAAGACCCACGAAACAGCAGACGTGAACTCATTCGCAGTAAATTCCGAAAAATAGAACAGACCTAACTTGGTGGGCAACACCGGGCAGTCACGGCTATGAATGCGCCCGCAGGCACGATTCATTCTCCTTTAAAAAGCTTAGGGCCGATTCTGCTTAAGCAACGGCGCAAGCGACCGCGCCCTCTAGACTTCGTCTATATTTTTGGAGTCTGCGCCGTTGCCGCCGTCGCCGGCTTGGCCGTTCCCTTCACCAGCGGGAATGTTTCTCCCTTGTGGCCGCCGGCAGGAGTAGCGCTGGCTGCTTTTCTTCTGTTTGGTTATCGCATCTGGCCTGCTGTGGCTCTGGCGACGTTCCTGGTAAATCTTTTCACCGCGGTTCCGGCGGTCTCCGCGCTGGGGATGTGCGCGGCGAACACTGTTGGGCCGCTTTGCGGCGCGTTGTTCTTGCAGCGGATTCCGGGATTTCACCATTCTCTTACCCGGCTTCGCGATGTGCTCGGGCTGGTTATTCTGGGGGCATTTGGCGGCACCGCGATCAGCGCGACTATCGGCGCCAGCGTCCTATTCATCACCGGCGTAAATGCGTGGTCCGGTTTCGCGTCGAACTGGCGGGTGTGGTGGCTGGGTGACGCCATGGGTGTGTTGATCTTCGCTCCTCTGGTGCTGACGGTCGTGCGTCTGATGTACATCCGCGAAACGCGCCAGCAGCGGCAACTGGCGCTCCTGTTGACTGGAGCGGTTGCCAGCACACTCTTTATCTTTGATCCGCGGCTCGGATTAATGCGGGCCGACGCGTTCGCCTTTGGCGTTTTCCCGTTCGTGCTCTGGGCAGCCATTCAGTTCGAGGCGGCCGGGGCCGCGCTTGTGACCTTCCTGATCTCTGCGATTGCGGAGTGGGGAACCGCGCACGGTGTCGGCCCGTTCATTCGCGGTAACCCTCTGCAGAACGCAACTCTTCTGCAGTCATTTCTCGGTGTGATCGCGATCGCAGGCATGGTGCTTGCGGCCGTAATCGCGGAGAGAGCTCAACTCATCCGCGAGCAGAGCACCAAGGAAGCGCTGGAGCGCAGCGAAAAAAATTATCGCGGGATCGTGGAGACGGCTTACGAGGGCATCTGGAAGGTAGATGCGGACTTTGTCACGTCGTTCGTGAACGCCCGCATGGCTGAGCTGCTGGGATACACACCTGAGGAAATGGTCGGCAAACCCCTTTTCGATTTCTTCTTCCCGAGTGACATGCTGCGGAAATGGGGCGACCTCAAGCGCCGTCGCCGCGGCATCAAGGAAACACTCATCACCAGATATCGCAAGAAGGATGGATCCGTGTTGTGGGCCCGGGTTGCCACTTCGCCGGTGGTGGGCGAGGACGGCACTTTCGAAGGCGCGCTTGCCATGGTGAGCGACATGACAGAGCAGAGGCTCGCCGAAATGGAAGGCACCCGCCTGCGCAGCAGAATCAACCTCCTCTTCCGCGCTGTGGAACAGACAGCGGACAGCGTCCTGATCACAAATCGCGAGGGCACGATTGAATACGTGAACCCGGCGTTCGAGGCCACCACAGGGTACAGCCCCGAAGAAGCCATCGGCAAGACGCCGAGGATCCTGAAATCCAACCTGCACAACACAGAGTTCTACGGTCACCTATGGGAGAGGATCCTGGAGGGCGAAACTTTCCGCGGAACTCTCATCAATCGCAAAAAATCCGGTGAACTGTACCTGGCTGAGCAGACCATCAGCCCAATGAAGGACTGCTCAGGCGCGATCACCGATTTTGTTTCCGTGCTCAAGGACGTTACGGAGCTGCGCGAACGTCAGGAGCAACATCTACAGCTGCGCATGGCGCGCGAAGTGCAACAACGTTTCTACACGCGCGCCGCAATCTCGGTGCCCGGTTTTGACATTGCAAGCGCAGCTTACCCGGCGCACGAGACCGGCGGCGACTACCTGGACCTATTCGGCATGGCCGATGATTGCATCTGCATCGGCATCGGGGATATCAGCGGACATGGCCTGGATGCGGCGCTAGTCATGGCGCTTACCCGCGCTTATGTGCGCTCATTCGCCCAGGTGGAGTCCGATCCTGCGAATCTGCTGAGCCGCGTGAACCACATGCTGGTGGCAGACCGCCTGGAGCACGGGAGGTTCGTTACCTTGTTGCTGGTTTGTCTGGATGCGACTCACAGTTCTCTCCGCTATGCCAGCGCAGGACACGTTCCCGGGTTTCTGATGAATGCCTCTGGCGAGATCGAATACATGCTGGAAAGCTCGGGTCCAGCGCTGGGAGTGTTCAGTGAGGCCAGCTTTACGACTTCTGAGATCCCGCTTTCCTCCGAGCAGCTTGTGATCCTGGTGACTGATGGCGCCGCCGATACCACTACACCGGAAGAAGCAGAGTTCGGCATGGACGCGGTTCTCGATTGCGTGCGCCGGGAACGGCATTGTTCCGCGCGTGAGCTCGCGGAATGCATCTATCGCTCCGCGCGCACCTTTGCGAGCGGCGAGCCCCAGCGCGACGACGTCACCAACGTAATTATCAAGGTCGCTTAAGCGTGGCCCGCGGCTTCAGATCATCACCCGGCGCCAGCTTCCTGGGAACCATGGAACGCGCCGGCACAAGCCAATTTTAGAGTCTAAAAAAGGCAAGAAAGTGGAGGAATTCCATGAGGTTGAAAGTGAAGGAAAGGCAGGCCGATGGCATAGCGATTCTCGATTTCAGCGGACGCATCGTGCTGGGAAAAGAGACCGCGCTCATGCGCGACAGCGTTCTCGATCTGATCGCACGCGGGAGGACGAGCATAGTGTTGAACTTGAGCGACGTGCCCTACATCGACAGCACGGGTATCGGTGAGCTGGTCAGCGCCTTACAGGCCGTCCGCCACGCCGGCGGCGATTTGAAACTGCTGAACCTGACCAGAAAAGTTCAAGACATGGTGGAGGTAGTGAGGCTCGGGACATTCTTCGAGCTGTTTGAGGACGAGGCGGCTGCGGTCAAATCATTCACACGAAAGCCGAAGCCCGGCCTGGCGCGAGCGAGTTGAAGGAGCAAAATACGAAGATGGGCGTAACGTGGTGATCAGAACCACGAGCCACCCCGGTTGATTCTCCGATGTGGACGCTTTCCGAAGCTTTCCCTGGGGAGATTGATTATTGGGAAAAAGTACTGGGGCGGGGCCGCTTGGCACTCGTATACTCGGCCTGCGCGGGCTGGTGCAGAGTCGCCGGCTGACATGCGCGAGGGCCCCGAGGCGACGTCAGAGTTGCGGTCCAGAGCTGCTGGTGTGAGCTGCCGGCCAGCAGTTTCCCATGGCTCAAAACGAGCATCATAACTGGCACCACAACCAGAAGGAACCATGTGGCGCTAGCCTGGGGAGGATCTATGCGTCTGATCGAAAACCTGCGCAATGCCGAAGGGAAAGGCCGTAGCGGCCTGCGAGAGGGGCTGGAACGGGCCCGTGAGGAATGGACGGATGCCGAACGGAGAATACGGCAGCGGATGCGCGTGTACCCGCAAAAATTGAAGAAGTTGATGATTCGGTCGAATCCGGATATCGAAGGCGAAGCCCAGAGTTCCGCAGCAGCGGCTGCAGCCCAACCGGGCGGCGTCGCCCAGCGCCCCATCGTTTCCATCCATGGCGAGGACGTCCCTGAGACAGAGTTCGGGGAAAAACGCCCTGCCTGATCGAGAGCGCACGCACCTTGCATGTTGCTCGATTGCGACGATCCTGGAAATCAACAACCGCACTTGCCGGTGACTACTTCCGTCCGCGCCCGGGTACGTTGATCGTGGGCTTGCGGAGAGGCACAATCGCGCCCTGATTCGCACTCGGCTGTGCCTGGCTCGCGCGGATCGCGACTTCCTGCTGAACGAAACGGACAAAATCCTGCATCTGCCGGTTCATCTCTTCCATGCGCTCCCGCATCTGGAGGATGATGGCGATACCGGCAATGTTCACGCCGAGATCGCGCGCCAGGTTCAGGATGAACTCCAGCCTCTGCAGGTCTTCTTCGGTATATAACCGCGTATTGCCGTCGGTGCGTGATGGCTTCAAGAGCCCTTCGCGCTCATAGAGCCGTAGTGTCTGCGGGTGAATACCGTACATTTCCGCCACCGCGGAAATCATGTATGCGCCTTTGGATTTGCGTTTCGCCGCCATGGTAGTCTATCCGCCCACCTTGCTCCACAAATCGCGCCTGGGGTCTTCCGGATTCAACTTCTGTAATTCCTGCCACAATTCGCGCACTTTCAAATCGCGCGCTTCCGGCACCACGATCTTGATTTCAACGATCTCATCGCCGCGATGGCCGTCGCGCGTGGCTGAGGGAACTCCCTTTTCGCGCAGGCGAAGCTTCTGGCCTGTCTGCGTTCCCGGCGGAATCCTGAGCTGCGACCGTCCGTCAATAGTGGGGACTTCGATCCTTGCACCGAGCGCAGCTTCCCATGCCTCAACCGGCACAGTCACATGAACATCGTCCGCTTCGCGCCGGAACACCGGATGCTCTCCGATGCGAATGATGATATAGAGATCTCCCGGCGATCCACCGTGCTCCCCGGCGTTGCCCTTGCCTGCAAGGCGGATGCGCTGTCCGTCGCGGGTACCGGCTTTCACGCGAACTTCCAGCGGCTCCGTGCGCTCGACGACGCCGTCTCCATGGCACTCTGGACAGACGTTCTGGGCCTTGCCCGTCCCGCCACAACGCGGACACGCCACGTCAAACTTCATGCGTCCGCTGTTTTGTGAGATGTGTCCGCTGCCGCCGCACTGCGGGCATGTGCCTGCGGCGCCTACCGCGCCTTTCCCATTGCAGTTGCTGCACGTATCCAGGCGATTGATGTTCAGCTTCATCACGGTTCCGCGAATCGCATCCCAGAACCCGATGGTCACCTGGTATTCCAGGTCTGTGCCGCGCTCCGGCTCACGCTGCATGCCGGCGCCTCGTCCGGCCCCGCCGCCAAAGATGCTGGAGAAAATATCGCGGAAGCCGCCGGCGCCCGTACTGGCCTGGCGTCCGCCTCCGCTGGCAAAATCGGAAAAGTCGAATCCGCTGAAATCGAATCCCTGTGCTCCGCCGCCGTGCCCCGCATTCGGCGTAGAACCGAAACCGCCCGCGCCAAAGCCTCCGCCACGGGCGTATGCCTCGGCCGCTGCGGGATCGATATTGTCAGAGTAGAAACCAAGCTGGTCGTAAATCTTCCGCTTCTTGGGATCGCTCAGAACATCGTTGGCTTCAGAGAGGTCCTTGAATCTCTCTTCGGCCTTCTTGTCCCCGGGATTTACATCAGGGTGGTACTTTCTGGCGAGCTTGCGGAAAGCTTTGCGGATCTCATCCGCGGAGGCGTTCTTCTTCACCCCCAGAATTCCGTAATAATCTTTTTGTTGTGTTGTAGTCGCCATCTCCCTGAATTCCCTTGCGTCTATGCTGATCAATTGCTACTTGTTTTCGGCCGCTTTCGTCGCCTGCCACGCCACCGCCTGCCACTGCCCGTGACGCTTCAGGAATGTTCCGGTGTTGCGGAAGTAATTCGTCTGCGCGCCGTTGTGCTGGACCAGGCGGAAATTGATCACAGCCATGTTGCCGTATGGGTGCACCGTGACGTCATCTGCCTCATACGTCACTTCCGGCTCTTTCGCCGCCCGCACCCCAATGTTCTTGAGGATCTCCGCCTTGTTCACGGTTACGCCGGCAGAGCGCGTGTAGATCACGTCATCGGCAAAGAATTCCTGGAACACTTTGGGATCATTTTTGGGCACGTTGCGCAGAAAATCGCGAACCAGCTGTTCGATATGCCTGGCCGTGACCTGGTCCTGCGCCGACATTTGCAGCGCGGCAGTTTTGCTCTGCGCCTCAGCGCGCTGTGGGACAGCCGAAATCATGCCGGGCAGCAACGCCGCCACGGCAAACAGTTTGAGACTCCGACGGGATTTGTATCGCACTTATCTCTCCAAGTGTTTCGTATCGCCCTCAGGGGGCTCAACCTGCATAGTCCCGATCACCCGATTTTGTTACGCTGCTCCCACTTCCTGGATCAGGTAGTTCGCTTCCGGCTCAGACTCAAGCGCGCTCTTCACCAGCTCCTGTGCTGCATCGAGCGTGTAAAGACCCGGCAATGCGATCATCCCTGCAATCTGGCCCAACCCTTCTACTGCTTTCATCACCAAAAATTTCTTCACCTTGTATCACCTCTGTTACCTGGGAGAGAAGAAAGGCGGCCTTGAAGCCGCCCTTCTTCTCTTCGTTACTGCTGGCCTTCGTTACTGCTGGACGGGTGTTATCTCTTGTCTTCTACGTCCACGTACTCGGCGTCGATCACGCCTTCATCTTTCTTCTGCTGCGGCTCGCCTTCGGTGGTCGCGCCCGCGCCAGGTCCGGCTCCGGGAGCGCCGCCTTCCGGCTGCGCAGACTTGTACATGACTTCGGCCAGCTTGTGCGACGCGGTCGTGAGGCGCTCGCGGGCCGAATTCATGGCCGCAACATCGGTGCCTTCCAGCGCCTTCTTGGCGTCTGCGAGGGCTGACTCAACGTTGCTCTTGTCGTCTGCGGAGATCTTTTCGCCATGCTCCTTCAGCATCTTCTCTACGTTGTAGACGAAGCTGTCGAGCTGGTTCCGGGCCTCGATCTCCTCGCGCTTGGTTTTGTCTTCCGCCGCGTGTGCGTCGGCTTCCTTCGCCATACGATCCACTTCTTCCTTGCTGAGACCGGAAGATGACGTGATCGTGATCTTCTGGTCCTTCCCGGTGGCCCGGTCTTTCGCTGCCACGTTGAGGATGCCGTTGGCATCAATGTCAAACGTGACTTCGATCTGCGGTATGCCACGCGGAGCCGGCGGTATCCCGGTCAGGTGGAACTTACCCAGCGTGCGGTTGTCGCGCGCCAGAGGGCGTTCGCCCTGCAGCACGTGCACTTCGACTGACGTCTGGCTATCGGCCGCCGTCGAGAAAGTCTCCGTCTTGCGCGTTGGGATGGTGGTATTGCGCGGAATCATCTGCGTTGCCACGCCACCCAGCGTTTCGATCGCCAGCGTGAGCGGAGTCACATCGAGCAGCAGCAGGTCTTTCACGTCGCCTGCCAACACGCCCGCCTGAACAGCCGCGCCAACCGCGACTACTTCATCAGGGTTCACGCCTTTGTGCGGCTCTTTGCCGAACAACTCCTTCACCAGTGCCTGAATACGAGGCATGCGGGTCTGCCCGCCGACCAGCACCACTTCGTCAATGTCCTTGGTCTCTACGCCGGCATCTTTCATCGCCTGGCGGCACGGGCCTACCGAGCGCTGAATGATGTCTTCCACCATCTGCTCCAGCTTGGCGCGCGTGAGTTTCTTTACCAGGTGCTTTGGACCGCTAGCATCCGCCGTAATGAAGGGCAGATTGATTTCCGTCTCCATGGTGGTGGAGAGCTCGATCTTGGCTTTTTCCGCCGCGTCACGCAGACGCTGCAGTGCCATTTCATTGCCTTTGCTCCGCAGGTCGAGGCCTTCGTCCTTCTTGAACTCATCGACGAGCCAGTCCACGATGCGCTGGTCAATGTTGTCACCGCCCAGGTGCGTATCGCCGTTGGTGGACTTCACCTCGGTCACGCCCTCGCCAACTTCGAGGATCGAAATATCGAAGGTTCCGCCGCCGAAGTCGTAAACGGCAATGGTCTCGTCCTTTTTCTTGTCGAGACCGTAAGCCAATGCGGCCGCGGTGGGCTCATTGACGATTCGTTTTACGTCGAGACCGGCGATCTTGCCTGCGTCTTTTGTGGCCTGACGCTGCGCATCATTGAAATACGCAGGCACGGTGATGACCGCTTCGGTCACGCCCTGGCCCAGATAGTCTTCCGCCGCTTTCTTGAGCTTTTGCAGAATCATGGCTGAGACCTGCGGCGGGGTGTATTCCTTGCCCTGCGCCAGCACAGCCACGTGGTCGCCCTGCCGAACGACCTTGTAGGGGACCATCTTCATCTCATCAGAAACTTCGTCGTAACGGCGCCCCATGAACCGCTTGATCGAGTAAATCGTGTTCTCCGGATTGGTGATGGCCTGGCGCTTCGCAACCTGCCCTACCAGCCGCTCGCCGGACTTGGTGAACGCCACCACTGAAGGCGTTGTGCGTCCGCCTTCCTCATTGGCGATCACCTTGGGCTCGCCGCCTTCCATCACGGCAACCACGGAGTTGGTGGTCCCGAGATCGATTCCTATGATCTTTCCCATACTTCCTTCCTCCCCTTGAATCCTATAAGTGCTTTGGAATCAGTATTCCTGCCGTGACAGCAACTCTATTATTAGATGTGAGTGAGTTATTGTCAATCTCTTAGATGAGCGGCAGCAAGCAGACGTTGCAGAGAGTGCGAAGAGAAAAAATGGAGCGGTCGGATTTGAAGATGCCAACCGCTCTTTCAGGTCCGGTGTGGGCGAGGCATTGTGCGCGGATGGTTTCCAGGTCTCCGCTACTGCACCACCGGAAGGACGATATGCGACGCCTTCCCCGGTGAGCAGTACACGCGCTGGGTCGCCGTCACATAATCGGCGGCCGTCGCCTTGTAAATGCTGGGGACGAACTTCTGCGGGTTGCGATCAATAGCCGGGAACCAAGTGGACTGCACCTGCACCATGATGCGGTGCCCTTTAAGGAAGACGTGGTCATGGTCGCGCAACGGAATTTGCCATTCTTCCGGCTGATTCGGCCGCAGCGGCTGCGGATGCTCATAGCTCTTGTTGTAACGTCCGCGCCGGACCTCCATGGCGATAGGTAATTCATAACCATTCAAGGACGCTGCGTAATCGCCCGGCTTGGGGCCTTCATCGGCATTCCAGGTGTTCTTCTGCGCGTTCTCCGGATAAACGTCAATCAGTTTGACGACGAAGTCACTGTCGGTCCCTGAAGTGGAAGCAAACAGGTCAGCGAGCAACCGTCCGGTGACCGTGAGATCGTGATCGAGAGGCGCGCTGGTGTAGCTCAGTACGTCAGGGCGATGGTCCGCGAACCGCTGGTCAGCCACTTCCCACAGCCGCCAATCGCCTCCCGGATACGTTGGCGAAATGGGCCGCTGCCGGTAAGGAACGGGATTGTTGGGATCGGAGATGTACTCGCGATAGCCTCTCCCGTCCCTTGTTTCCTGAGGAGCGCTGAAAGAGAGCGTTCCGTCACACTGCATGTAAAGGTTCGTTGCTTTCGCCTCAGGTGGCGGCCATGCAGCATATGTGTGCCACGTGTTAGAGCCGGTCTGGAACATGCTGGCCTGCCACGGGAATTTGTCGCCTGTGCCGTGGAGATAGTAGCGGAAGAACGGCGCCTGGATGTTATCGCGGAACTCTCGAGCGGTTTCATGCCCAGCCAGCGGAATGATTCCGATCGTCTCGCCTTTGGCCGCCTGCCACCCGCCGTGAAACCATGGCCCGGCGACCATGAAGTTGTTATGTCCGGGATCTTTCTCCTCCGCGTGGCGGAAGATCTCCCACGGGCCCCAGGGGTCCTCCTGGTCCCAGAAGCCGGCGACGTTCAGGTTCGGGACCGTCGAAGCATGCAACTGGTTGACCCACGCCTCCTTCTTCCAGAACGCGTCGTAATCAGGATGGGCGACTGTGTCATTCCAGAATGGGATTGACCCGTGCAGGTACTTGCCATTGATGTTAGAAAGTGCCCCGAGATCGAGATACCACTGGTAGGTGTCGTAGGTCTGAAAATCGAAATGAGTATTTTTGTCCTTGTCCGCCTGTTCCATCACCGAATATTCAAACGCGTAACTCTCGCGTAGAGCGCCGTAGCGGTGCATGTCATCGTTCATCCACTGATCAGCCGGCGAGGCCTGTTCGCTGACGGCCTTCAAAGCCGGATGCGGGTGAAGCAGGGTCATGGCCGCGGTAAGACCATCGTAGGAAACTCCGTAGATTCCTACCTTCCCATTGTTTTCCGGAACGTTCTTCACCAGCCA
>DATAEJ010000031.1:0-9798 GCA_036258095.1 Candidatus Angelobacter sp.
TTGTGAATGTCGAGCTTGCGCATGAGGTTAAACTTGTGGGCTTCCACGGTCTTCACGCTCAGGCCGAGGATGACCGCAATCTCTTTCACCGAATTGCCCTCTGCCAGCAGCTTGAGGATTTCGCGCTCGCGCGGGGTAAGCGTTGAAATGCGGGGACGCATCCGGGTATCGCGCACGCGGCTGCGGAAGTCTTCCACCAGCTTCCCGAGCACCTGGGAGCTCAGGTACTTGCCGCCTTTATAGACGTCGCGTACCGCGCTCAGCAGTTGTGGAGCCGGTGTATCTTTCAGCACGTACCCTGACGCGCCTACTTCGAGGCACTGCACAAGGTAGTCTTCATCCTCATACATGGTGAGGAAAAGGATCTTGGTTTCGGGACGCATCTTCTTGATCTGCCGCGCAGCCTCGAATGAGGACAGCCCCGGCATTCCAATATCCATCAGCACGATATCCGGACGCAGTTCCCGCGCCTTTTCCACGGCATCTCCGCCATCGGGCGACTCGCCCGCGACCTCGAAGTCGCTTTCGCTTTCCAGCAGGCGGCGTACGCCCTGGCGAAACAGTGTGTGGTCATCTACGAGCAAACATTTAATCTTCGGCATGGGGGTCCTCTCGAGCGTTTTAATTCGGTCTTACACCGGCATGCATCGCCGCTCTCTCCAGCGGCCGTTCCACAGACGAAGCCGGCTCGCCTGCGGGCACTGTTATTTCAATGCGCGTTCCCTTTCCCTTGGTCGAGATCACGCGCGAGACCCCGCCCAGCATGGCAATTCTTTCCTTCATTCCGGCCAGACCAAAGGTCTGCCGTTCCCGCGAATTTCCGCGGCCCTGTCCCTGAATTCCTACGCCATCGTCTTCCACCAGCACGTGGACCTT
Source organism: Candidatus Angelobacter sp. (assembly GCA_036258095.1). Classification (GTDB taxonomy): domain Bacteria; phylum Acidobacteriota; class Terriglobia; order Terriglobales; family Acidobacteriaceae; genus Angelobacter. The sequence goes on from DATAEJ010000031.1 coordinate 877, forward strand.
GCTGTCCTCACGTTCCACCTGCACGGTGACGTTCTGTGCTTTCGCGTGCTTCGATACGTTGTGCAGCGCTTCCTGAACCACTCGATAGATGGCCTGCTCGGTGCCGGGCGCCAGCCGTCCAACGTCGTCGGCGATCAGCACTCTGGCCTTCACGCCGGTGGCCTTGGCCATGTCTTTGGCTTCTTTTCGAATCGCCGCCACCAGTCCAAGCTCTTGTAGCACCAGAGGTGAAAGCTTGCCAATGATTCTCCGGATACCTTCAATCGTGCGATCGACGACGTCCACCGTCTCCTTAATCTTCCCTCGCACGGTCTTCTGAGTTACTCCGCTCTCCATCATGCCGAGATAGAGCCGGATCACCATCAGTGCCTGCCCCGTCTCGTCGTGCAGTTCGCGGCTGATCCGCTTCCTTTCTTCTTCCTGGACACGCAGCAGGTGTCCGGAAAGCTCGGCGATTCGGTGTTCCCTCTCGCGCAATGCTTCAGTCATCCGGGCGCGTTCAATCGCCAGGGCTGCGCGATCGCCAATGGCACGCAGCAACTCACGTTCTGTTGGAAGCCATTCATAGGGTTTGGGGAAGCCTATGACCAGAACGCCGATCGTAATTCCTTCAGCCTTCAGCGGTACTCCCCAGAGCGATTTCGCCTGGCTGCGGACGATAGGCGTGAAGTCGCCGTTGTCGGCGCTAGTGTCCAGGATCATTCCGGGTTCGCCGGTTGCGGCTATGTTGCCGGAGAATCCTCTTCCGAGTGTGACTTTGAAGTCTTCCGGAATTCTCTGGCCCAGGCCGACTTCGGAGCACAGCTTCAAGTGTTCATTCTCTGAGTCGCGCAGAAGCAACGCACCGATGGAAGCCTGGAATGTTGCGGTCGTGATCTCCAGAACGTTTTGCAAAAGGGCCTTCAGGTCGCCAGCCGCAAGTTCTGCGTCAAGAACTGAGAGCAGTGTGTGCGATTCCAGCGTCTGGGCATCAAAATAGGCGCCTGAAATGATCACGAACGAAACTGAAGAGAGCATTTCCAGCACCGCCTTGGCTTCGGCGTCACGGTCTGGAAACAAGCCGCTCAGGTAGGGATCACAGGAAAGCGAGTAAAGCTCCAGGGAGCGCGCCACAGCGCGCGTATCTACCTGAAGCTTGGAAAGCCGGGTACCAAAATACTGAAGGTTTTCGTGGAAGCCGGGGAAATCATGATGAATAAAGTAGCTGCAACCGGCGGCGAGGGTCAGGCGTTCCAGCGCGGCCAGCGTACGGCCGTCAAAACCGAACTCCGCAATCAGCTTCTCTCGCCAGTGATTTGTAATGTCGGGGAAATATGGCTCCAAGGCACGGGCCACTTCAACAATCAGCTCTCTCGACGATTCCTTAAACGGCGGTACAGCGGTCACAGGCACTTCCCAAGAGATTCCTAAGAGCTTGACGAGGGGCGGTTCAAGACTGCACATCCTTGCTGCGTTTCAACAAACCCTAAGTTAAGGTATTTTACCCCGAAGCAGCTGAGATGTGAACTAAATAGTTACTATTTGCCTCGCCAGCAGCTGAATACCTTACAAAAATCCCATCTCCTTCAGAATCATGCAATTAAATCTGCGTCCCGAACTACCCGTTAGTACCCGGTGCTCTGGTCTAACCCTAGATTAAGGCGATTTGCGGAGGGGACAGAATTTTGGCCGTATAAGCGCGTACAGGGGCCACGATTTCCGGTGATGAAACCCACTCGCGTTCGGATCTGTTCGCGCGTTTCGCGTCGAGTCGCGCAAAAAAGCTACGCTGCCGTCCCCGCTGCTTCCATTTTCACGGCTTCCTGGAAGTACTCCATGGAGAGCTTCAGGCCCTGTTCCAAATCCACCTTGGGCTCCCAGCCGAGTAGCTCGCGGGCTTTGGAGATGTCTGGGCGGCGCTGCTTTGGATCATCCTGCGGCAGCGGCTCATAGGTGATGGAGCTTTTCGAGCCGGTGACTTTCAGCACCAGCTTCGCGCACTCAAGGATGGTGAATTCGCCGGGGTTGCCAATGTTGATCGGACCGGGCTGGCCTGATTTCGCGAGGCGCAGAATGCCGTCCACTTCGTCGCTCACGTAGCAGAAGCTGCGGGTCTGCGTGCCGTCGCCGTACACGGTCAGTGGATCCCCGCGCAAGGCTTGCTTCATGAAGTTGGAGATCACACGGCCGTCATTCAGTTGAAGTCGCGGACCATAAGTATTGAAGATGCGCAGCACCTGCGTTTCGATATTGTGGTAGCGGCGGTAGGCCACGGTCAGCGCTTCGGCAAAGCGCTTGGACTCGTCATAAACCGAGCGTGGCCCAATGGGGTTTACATGTCCCCAGTAGCTCTCTTTTTGGGGATGCTCCAGCGGATCGCCATAGCACTCTGAAGTGGAGGCGAGCATGTATTTGGCGCCGTACTTCTTCGCCAGGTCAAGCGAGTGAAACGATCCCAGAGACCCGACCTTCAGGGTCTCAATGCCATGCTCCATGTAGTCCACGGGGCTCGCCGGTGAGGCGAGATGGAAGATGTACTCAACCGGTCCGACGTCGTAAGGCTCGTTCACATCGCGCTGCACGAATTGAAAGCGCGGTTCGTTGCGGAGATGCGTAACGTTGCGCAAGCTGCCAGTGAGCAGATTGTCCACGCAGACCACTTCATGCCCTTCTGCGAGCAATGCATCACAAAGATGGGAACCAATAAAGCCGGCGCCGCCGGTCACTAATACACGCATGTTTTCACCAAGGGAATAAATGTCTGTGTCTCACCAGCTTTGGATGCTATCAGGCTGAATGCTGCCGCCCAAAGCGCAACGCTGCTAGACTCGCTTCTAGCCTCCGCCGCATCGATTCAGCCACTCGCTCATCTAATCGGCATGGAGAATGGCATCGCAGTTTCGGTTTTAGACCTGGTGAGCATGCGGCCTGGAGAGCCGGCGGGCAGCGCCATCGCGCGCTCGGTGGACCTGGCCCGGCGTGTGGAGCAGTGGGGATACAGGCGTTACTGGCTCGCGGAACATCATTCAATTCCCGGGCTGGCGTGCTCAGCCACGCCGGTGCTCATAGGTCATGTTGCCGGTGCGACGAAGACTATTCGCGTGGGTAGCGGCGGCGTGATGCTGCCGAACCATGCGCCACTCGTTGTGGCAGAACAGTTCGGCACGCTCGACGTGCTCTACCCCGGACGCATTGACCTGGGTCTGGGACGCGCTCCCGGCGCCGACTTCCAGACTATGCGCGCCCTGCGTCGCGATCTCAAGCAAAGCGACGAACACTTCCCAGCACTGGTGGAAGAGTTGCAGGCGTATCTCGGACTGCCACGGCCTGGGCAGGCAGTAAGAGCTATCCCTGGCGAAGGCAGCAACGTGCCGATCACGCTGCTCGGATCCAGCACTTTCAGCGCGCAGCTTGCTGCGGCTAAAGGCCTGCCATTCGCCTTTGCCGCGCACTTTGCTCCCGACGCACTTCATATCGCGGCGCGGCTCTACCGCGAACAGTTCCGCCCGACAGTCTTGAAACAGCCACATCTGATGGTCGCCGTGCAGGTGCTTGCCGCGGAGACCGATGACGCTGCGCGCCGGCTGTTTACTACTGCTCAGCAGCGTTTTTTGCGGCTCATCCGCAATCAACCGGTTGAACTGCTGCCGCCGGTCGATTCGATGGAGCCGCTGTGGGACGTGCTTGAGCGCGCCGCTGTACACAACAAATTGCGCGCGGCGGTCGTGGGATCAGAGGCGACCGTCCTGGCAGGGCTGCAAAAGCTGGTGCGTGAAACGCAGGCCGACGAGATCATCGTGGTAGCGGACACATACGAGCATGCGGACAGGCTGCAGTCCTTTGAGCGGGTAGCGCGGGTTGCGCAGAAGATGGACCAAACCACCGCTACGGTGGAAGCGTAAGGGCAATTCGGCGATTCTCAGTTTTTGGCAGAAATCCCATGCCACGGCAATCTCACTGGATGTGAAAGGCAGGCAGCTAGTCGTCTCCGCCGAAGTAGATTCCCATCTTGAGTTTCTGAGCAAAGCGGGCGATGCGAATCAGCTTGTCAATTCCGCGAAGGGCACGAGGGTCTGTGATTTGTGACTGCGCACGCAGATATTCTTCTAGCAGAGCATCAATTTCACCCGGCTGATAGATCGTGTCTTCTGTAATGTCGGAAAGCCTCGACATCAGCGGAAATTTTGGGAGGGCCGGCACGTCGCTGCCTTGTGCCGATGCTTCCGACGCTGGAGCGAGTTCTTTAAACAGAGCGTCGTTCTCGGACATGCCAATGCTCATCGATAGGGAGCGTTCGGCAGGGTCACCTTCCCGGCCCGAGCGACCGACTTCGTCGGGATGCGGGCTCAAAACGACAGACCAAGCCCCCGGTTCGTAGAAATCCTCGTCCACTCCGCGCGATTTAACCAAGCCTTCTCGCGTGAGCCATTGCGGATCAAACTGTTGGGGTACCTCACCTTCCAAATCGAGTTGTTTCTCAAGCCACGCGCCAAATTTGGGGAGATCCTGCATTGCCTTCTGCACAAAAACAGGATCGGCATGAGGTGGATTCTTAGCAGCGTTCTCCATCATTTCCCGGATCTTGCTTGGATCCATGGACGAGCCGTCTGGATTGCCGAGGGAAACATAAAAGTTAGTTCCTGCGGGAAATGCGCCTACGCATTGGTCGTACAGCTGCCAAGTGACACCATCGCCCTTGTACTCGCCAATTAACTGGTACAAACGCTGCAGCTTCTCTGGAGCCGGCCTGAACATGGAAAAACAAAAACGAGGGAATATTTCTGTATTTTGCTGCGCGAAACGGAAACTCGAATCGTCTGGATAGTGCTCCCTCTTTATGTCGGCCGGTGAGGCACTGAAGCTCCACCACTCCATAGGGGCGATTTTGCTGAAGACATATGGAAGCCAATCGCCAGCTTTCAAATCATTGCGCGAACGAGGGACAGGGTGGTTTTCTGCGACAAGCAAAACTCGAGTCATTAGGAGTGCCAACACGATAATGGTGCGTTGGAATCGCATGGCTCGGGATTATATGCCATTTGCGTTTCTACAGCGGTTTTGCCATGTGAACGATGCGGAAATCGTGGCGCATGGACCACTCGGTTGCGGGCCTGGGCTCAGTGGAGACAACTCTGTAACCGGCGCGCGTGTAGTAGGGCAGCAGTTCGGTTCGGAAGTCGCCGGTGGTGAGCGTCATTTCAGTGCATCCCAGTTGTTTGCAGAACTCTTCTGCGTGCTCGCGAAGAGCGCGGCCAATTCCGCTGCGTTGAAGAGTGGGATCAACGGCCAGCATGCCGAAATAGCCTGTTGTGCCGGTAATCCGGACGTGAACTGCACCTACGGTTCGATCATGCTCTTCAGCAACAAAGAAGGTATAGCCGTCACGCATCAACTGCCGCACGTTTTCAGCCGACGTTCGGTCGCCCTTTAACCGAAACGGGCGCTCGACTTCGAACGCGGCATTCACGATGCGGGCGACCGCGTCCACCTCTTCTTGAGCTGCTGTACGGATCGTGACCATGGGTAATAGATTCGCGAACAACGGCAGTTGATTCAGCTGGTCAACTGCTGTATGGGATCGGTTGTGTATAAGCCATCACCGAGCTAAACGCGGGCTTTCATCATCTCTGTAACATCACGGCTGATCACCATGACGCGCGCCACTTCGCCGGCGTCAAGGTGGGGCACGAAACGGCATTCATAGGCCACAGTACCGGCGGGGCCGTCAAAGATCAGCTGCAAGGTGCGAGCTTCGGCGGATGAAAAACACTTTGCGACATTCTCTTCAATCTGCCGGGCGATCGGCTCCGGATGGCCGAGATCGCGCATCTTCTTCCCAATGAAGTCACTGGCTGGAATGCCGGTTGCCAGTTCCGTGGCGTGGTTCGCGTAAACGTGGCGCAGTTGACGGTCAAATTGCGCTACCGGGTGGGGAAAGTTATCGAGGAGCGCGCGCCACGCGTGATCGTGCTCAGCCGCTTCCGGCGCTTCGCTGCCGCCGACTTTCAAGACCTGTATAAGGACGCTTGTTTCCAGCGCCGATAACATGCTTCACTGCTCTCTTTCCTGGGGCTTGGGATGATTTTAGCGGGTCGCGAGCTCCCGGAAATCGCCCACTGGTATTAAGGCGCGAGTTGTTGACGTTTCTTGACGTGGTCTGCTGGAGTGAGTCCTATATGTGTGCACCCCTCAGTCCACCGCCGCGTCGCGGCCGGCGCTATATCGTACTGTGACATAAGTCATCCCTCCAGGCCAGCGGCACGGGCTATCCTTTCTCTATGGCCCGTCTGGTAAGCATCCAGGAACAAACAGCGCCGGTTAACGTACTGCAGGCGCGCGAGCGAAACGCGCAGAAGCTGATGATGGTGTATGCCATCACTGGGCTGTTCTTCATGCTGCTGCCGGGAACTTTCCTTGGCGTGTGGAACCTGATTTCCATCAGCGGGCGACACGGGGAAACGATTTCGGCAGCATGGATCCAGGCGCACGGGCACGCACAGATTTTCGGCTGGATCGGCACGTTCATCATGGGGATCGGGTTCTACTCAATCCCCAAAATGGCTGGGCAACCGCAGTATTCTGCTGCGCGAGGCTGGGCAGCTTGGATCCTGTGGACCAGCGGCACGCTCCTGCGGTGGACCGCAGGTGTTTATCAGTGGCACTGGCGCGTGGCGCTGCCTGCGTCAGCGGCACTGGAGCTTTGCGCGTTTGTGATCTTCTTTCACGCGGTGCGGCAACATCCGCCCAGCAGCGCAGGAACAGCGCGCCAGCCCATGCCAACCTGGATCATGGCGGTACTGCTGGGGACGATTGGCTTCGGCGCGGGCCTTCTGATGAATCTGGGCGCTTCGATCTATGTCAGTTCGAAGAGTACCTCGCCGGCGTTCCCCGCTTCGTTCGATGGACGGTTCCTCGCGCTGCTGGCCTACGGCTTCATTGTTCCAACGGTGTGGGGATTCAGCGCGCGCTGGTTGCCGGTATTTCTGGGCTTGCGATCTCTCGATGAAAAAGCGTTGCGGTCAGCATTGGCGGTCACCGCGGCCGGAGTATTGGTAGCGCAGGCTGGATGGCTCCGGCTGGCGCCATGGCTGTTTGCAGTGGCTGCGATGATCGCGGTCTATGCGCTGCATCTTTTCGTCTCCGCCGAGCGGCCGGCAAAGACAGCGGGAGTGCATCCGTCATTTCCTGTTTTTGTGCGAATCGCCTACACCTGGCTCTTGATCGCGACTGTGCTGGGAATCGGCGCGGCATACTTCGATCACTCCAACGGCTGGACGGGCGCGTCGCGCCACGCGCTCACGGTCGGGTTCGTTTCCACCATGGTGTTTGCGATTGGGCAACGGGTGCTGCCGGCGTTTGCCGGTATGCGCGTGTTGTGGAGCCCTCGGCTGATGCTTACCTGCCTGTTGCTGCTGAACCTCGGATGTTTTCTGCGCGTGAGCAGCGAGGTGCTGGCGTATGAAGGATACTGGCCGCGAGCCTGGGCGGTGCTTCCGGTGTCGGCGATCTGCGAACTGGCAGCGGTCACGGTCTTCGCTGCCAACATGCTGCTGACCTTCCGCCAGCCTCCGGCGCATGAGATGAAGCGGGTTGCCTAAAGCTCTAAACATGCGCTGGTTGAAGCATTTGAGTTTCAAGGTCCCGCAATATTTCTGACAGTTCCGGCAAGGGATAGAGCTCCTGGCCCTCATGGGCGATCGCCTGGCCGCGGACGGCAGCATCATGGCTTTCCTGCAGGCGGCCAGCTTTCTCCAGTTGTCGTGCAAGCTGCGCGAGAAACTGCGGACACCAGAGCCTTGCTCCGGAAGCCATGTGCTCGTCCAGCCCGCGACGCATCAACTCGATTCCGGACTCCAGGTCACCCAGTTCTGCCTGGCACCATCCAAGGTCAATCCGGGCAATCGAGCCCCAGAAGTCCATGCCGTATTCATCAGCGAGCCTCTCCACCTCGTGCGCAGAAGCGAGCGCCTGCAAGTGCTCACCGCGGAGCTGATGCAGTTGGACAGCGAAGTGGGCAGCGATCGCCCAGCTTCTCGGCTGAGCGAGCTCTTTGGCGAAAGCCACGGCACGCTGTATTCGCGCCAGCGCAAGATCGTGGTTACCAAGTGTCCATAAAGCGCGGGCGGCAAAGCAGTCGCAGATGACTTTGCAATCGTGAGCGATGGTCAGGGTGTGGTGGCTGCGATGGCTGGAATACAGCCCTGCAGCAAAATCGAGATGCTCGAGGGCTTCAGCACATTTGCCCAGCTCGATCAGAGTAGAGCCGAGGGCCCGATGCGCCTCCATGATCAGGGCTGGTTCCGCGAGAGCTTCCGCCATCTGCACAAGCTGCTCCGCTGTCTGGTGGGCCGCATCGATTTTGCCGCTGAACAAATAAAAAAGAAGCAGCAGGTAAAGGATGTTCGAGAGCTGCGCAGAGGGACCGGCCGACCAGAACAGTTCCCTTCCCATCGCATAGATTTTGTCCACTTCTGCCGCGGCAAATCCCTTCACGGCAATCAGGGAAATGCATTCCATCATGCGCAGGTTGACTTCCTGATGAGCACGCTCCGTGGTTTCCGGAAGAAGCTTCAGGAGTTCCAGGCCGCGGCGGGCCAGTTCAGTGGCTTCATGATGGGCAGAGCGGCGACTGGCATTCTTCGTCGCCAGAATCAGGTATTCGACGGCGCGCGCCCAATCTCGGCTCTGTTCGAAATGCATGGCCAGCTCAGCCGCAATCTCGGCGGAACGTTCGCCGTAGATCTCAATTCCGCGTTCCGCGATCCGCTGATGAATCTGCACGCGCCGCATCGGTGAGATCAAGCTGTAAGGAACCTCGCGATAGAGTACGTGCCTGAAACAGTGCCGCGGGCTTACCGTACCATCTGGAAATTGTCCCAGTGATGCCGGCGTGAGAAACCGATGCCGCAGAGCGAGCTCTTCGCAATGCTTTTCCACCCAGTC
>DATAEJ010000032.1:0-9047 GCA_036258095.1 Candidatus Angelobacter sp.
GTCACGGTCGTGGTATCAAACTTGATCACCGCGTCCGTCATGGTGCAGTAGCGCTTCTGTCCGCCAGCAGTCGAAACCGGTACCGCCGTGGCAAGATAATCCGCCCCAGCGTTGGTCACGGGCGCCATCGCATAGTTGTAAGCACCCTTGGTGCAGGGAGCGGTAGCGCAGCCCAGGACGTTGTCGATCAGGCAGGCGTGCGTGGCGTTTACGTTTGTCGGGACGGTGCAATCGATCGTGTTCGGTCCGAGGAACTGAAGCGAAGCAGCGTATCCAACTGTCGGATAGTTGGTGGAGAAGCTGACCTGGGAAGTGTTGATGGTTCGCAGAGTCTGAGCAGCGGCCGCTTCATTGGCGCGCATACGCGACTGCAGCAGGTTCGGAATTGCTATCGCTGCGATGATCAGGATGATCGCTACCACGATCAGCAGCTCGATCAATGAAAAGCCTTTCTGTTTGCGCATGGAAAAATATCTCCTCTTTTGTTCTTCTGCTACAGTCATGTCCCTCGGCGAAGAACCGGCTTCGCAATCCAGGTGACCTGTAGAAATCTCGATGTGCATTACACCTTTTGCATTCCAAGAGCCGATTTCCGGCGCTGCTCGCCGGTTTTATGGATCTCGAGATGTAACTCGCTGAATTCAAAGGCCCTAAGAATGGAACTGGGCGCCAAATGAGTTGTGGTGCTGCTCTAACTATCATAGCGGAACTGACAAAAAGTGTCATAAAGGAATGTTAATTTTTGCCAAACATTATCAGGAGTTCTGGCCATAGCTTTTCATCTTGTTAAGACAGTATCGTATGACGACGCATCTCTCGCGTAGCCGCAGTTCGCCGGCCACATCGCTTCGATGTCACCGCCGCAGAAGGCGATCCGCTGGACTGACTACTACAGCAACTTGTACCAGGTGATTCGGCGCGGGAACTAGTCCCGCGCCTGCGAAATAGAGAGAGGTCATCCTCAGAAAGGAATATCTTCGTCCGTGATCTCGGCCCCAGCCATTTCTTCATGATGGGGAGTGCGCTGGTCCATTCCAGATGAAGCTCCTGCGCTGCGGGAGAAGCTTCGGCCTCCGCCTTCACTTTCGCCGCCTTCACTGCGGCCGCTAAGCAGCACCAGATCGTTGGCGATGACTTCCGTCTTGTATTTCTTTTCGCCGCTCTGCTTGTCTTCCCAGCTGGAGGTTTGAAGCCGGCCTTCGATATAAATCTTTGAGCCCTTTTTTACGTACTCGCCCACAATCTCTGCCAGTCGTTGCCAGGCCACAATGTTGTGCCATTCCGTGCGCTCCTGCCACTCGCCGCCTTTATCTTTGAAGCGCTCGTTGGTGGCCAGGGAGAACTTGGCTACCGGGGTTCCACTGGGCGTGTATTTCACTTCAGGGTCTTTGCCCAGATTGCCAATCAGAATTACTTTGTTAACGCTTTTCGCCATGAGAGAACGTTCCTTAGAGAATTTCCGGACACTATACCAGCACCGGGCACTTTTGTTAAGTCTTCGCTACATTATAAATTGCTGCTTTACCCGTGTGCGCCATATATCTGATACAGAAGGAGATATACGATCACACCGGTGACCGAAACATAGAGCCAAATTGGAAACGTCCAACGCGCGATACGGCGATGACGGTCAAATTTGCTGCGTAATCCCAGCGTCAGGGTAATCAGCGCCAGCGGCGGAACTGCCGCAGCCAGAATGGTGTGCGAGATCAGGATGCTGAAGTAAACCGGCCGAATCCAGCCTTGTCCGGGAAAATGCACCGAGCGCACGTGAGCGTGATAGTAGAGATAGCAGGCCAGAAAAATCGCCGAGGTGATCACGGCACTGATCATGCACACCCGGTGCTCAGCGACGCGTTTCTTGCGGATCAATACGCGACCAGTTGTCAATAACACGGCGCTTACGCCATTGAGACTGGCATTAATGGCGGGGAATACGTTGAGGTCAGGCATCTAGGCCGCAGGTACGGTGCGGCGCTGGTTCGCCACGATGAAGCCGGCCATGAATACCACAAATGCAAATGCCGCAAGCACCAGAATCGAAGTCCACACTGGTAGTACCGGGGCGGGGCCGCTGCCGGGGAACATTGTCGCGAGCAACGCCTGCATTCCGTAAGTGAGCGGATTGACCATCATCAGGAGTTTGATCAAACCGTGTGCGCCGCTGAGCGGGAACAGGGCTCCTGACAGCATCCAGAGCGGAATCAGGAACAGGTTGATGATCGCGTGAAATCCCTGCGACGATTCCATCCGCCACGCGATGGTGAACCCGAGAGCAGTGAGTGCGAAGGCGGTCAGGAACGTGACCAAGGCCACAATCAAGATCTGCTCTACGCCCAGCCGGATTCCTATAAACGGCGCGAAGACCAGAAAAATCAGTCCCTGAATAGCTGAAAGCGTTGTTCCGCCCAGGACCTTGCCCAGCACGATCCCTGAACGATGCACCGGAGCCACCATCACGGAGAGCAGAAAACCTTCGTTCCGATCTTCAATGACTGACATCATGGTGAAGATCGAGGTGAAGAGAACAATCATGATCAACGCGCCGGGAAAGAAGTACAGCAGGAAACTACCGGTGCCGGTAATACCTGATTGCAGCGACTTGCCGAACCCTGCGCCAATCACCACCCAGAAGAGCAGGGGAGAGAGAATCACGCCCACCACGCGCGCCGGCTGGCGATAAAAGCGCACCACCTCGCGCCACCACAGTGTGAACGCCGGTAGAAACGGGTTTACACGAGGTGCGGCAAGTCCGGCCGGGGTGACTGCTGCCTGGGCCATCTACTTCTTCTCCTTCGAACTCTGGTCTTCCGTCCAGAAGCGGTGACCAGTGCGGTCAATGAACACGTCTTCGAGCGTCGGCTTGCTGACCGAGATGGATTGAACTTCTCCCGGGAAAGCCTCCACCAGATCGGTCACGAAGCGATGACCTTCTTTGCGTTCCATGCGGACGTGATTGTCCATCACAGTTGCCGCTAATCCGAAACGCTGCTCGATGCGAGCAGCCAGCGAAGCGGCACTTTCCGATTCCAGCAGAATCACGTCGCCACCGATCTGGCTGCGCAACTCCGCCGGAGTGCCAAGCGCAACGATCTGGCCTTCACTCAGGATGGCCAGGCGGTCGCAGCGCTCGGCTTCTTCCATCAGGTGCGTGGTCACGATGATTGAGACATGCTCTTGCGAACGCAGCTCCTGCAAATAGAGCCACAGGTCACGACGCGCGCCAGGGTCGAGGCCGGTGGTGGGTTCGTCCAGCAGCAGCACGCTTGGCCGATGCATGAGTCCCTTGGCGAGTTCAACCCGCCGCTGCATACCGCCGGAGAACGTCTCCACGCGATCATTCGCGCGATCAGACAGCGCCACGCGGCTCAGCATTTCAGAAATGCGCGTTTTCAGCTCGGAGCCCTGCAGGCCGTAGAGGTGTCCCTGGTGCCAGAGATTCTCTGCAGCGCTCAGCTTGACGTCCACACTCTGAGACTGGAATACCACTCCAATGCGGCGGCGGACTTCGTCCGGCTGCTTGGCCGCGTCGTAACCAGCGATCAAAGCCGAACCACCGCTGGGCAGCATCAGCGTAGAGAGGATCCGGAACAAGGTCGTCTTGCCGCTGCCATTCGGTCCAAGCAAGGCAAAGATCTCGCCTGTGTTTACGCCGAAAGAAATGCCCTTCAGCGCCGCCCGATCGCCGTAGCTGTGGCGGAGCTCGCGGACTTCGATTACTGGGTTACCCTCGAGCGTTGCTGAGCGTGAGACGGTGTTTTCCACGGCAGTAGCCATCAGTGATGCACCACATTCAACATCATGAGAGCAAACAGCAGCGGAAGATAGAGCACTGAGGCCTGAAGGAGTTGCCGCGCCAGCCTGCGGGATTCAGGCGAGGTTGTCGGCAACTTCATGCGCGCGAGCCGGAACACGAAATAAAGAAATGCCACGCCCATGAGCAGTGCGCCGGCCAGGTAGACCCGGCCAGTCATGCGGAGCAGAAACGGCATGAGACTTACCGGCAACAGCGCCGAACAGTAAGCCAGCATCTGGCGAACCGTGCTGTGCCCGTCCTTGTCCACCACCGGCAGCATCTTGATCCCGGCTGCTTCGTACTCGTCGCGATACATCCACGCAATTGCCTGGAAATGAGGGAATTGCCAGAAGAAGACGATCAGGAACAGGAACAGACCTTCCGGCTCAATATGGCCGCGCACTGCGGTCCAGCCGAGCAGCGGTGGCATAGCTCCGGGGAAGGCGCCGACGAAAGTAGAGATGGGCGAGACCTGCTTCAGCGGCGTGTACAACGCAAGATAAGTGGCCGCAGTCGCGAACGTCAGGATGCCGGTGAGCACGTTCGTGGTCAGAGCAAGAGCAATCGATCCAACCAGAATCGCGGTACTCCCCGCAATCCATCCGGTGAGCAGGTCCATACGGCCCGCCGGCAGCGGACGGTTGTGCGTGCGTTTCATCCGCGCATCGATCCGGCGTTCCAGGACTTCATTCAGAGCAGCCGATCCCGCACACGTCAGCCCGATGCCCCACAAGGCATTGAGCAGGTTCCAGGAGAACGTCGGAATGCCACTCTTGGCTGCGCCCATGTAGTAGCCTGCCCACGCCGTCATGACAATGAGCGTAGTTACACGAACTTTGAACAGTTGCGCGTAATCTCCGATCAGAGAACTCTTGCGGATGACGATCGGCGCTGCCGCGGTCGCGGGCTCCTGATCGGTGACCAATGCCTGTGCTCTGGTGCTCATGCCCGCGCCACCTCACGGCTCCGATCGAACGGAATCACGTCTGCCGGCTCACCGGTGTGTCGATAAGCCTGAATAGTCAGTATGACGGTCACGGCCAGAATCAGGGCACCCACGCCGAGATGCGCCACCGTTACTCCGACCAGCGCGAGCGTCGGTTGTGCTTCATCCACGCCCTGGACCACGCGAACTACGTAGGCGCCGATGCCGAGCATCAGTTGCAGCACCAGCAAGATCAGCAACCACATACCCGGCACTTTCAGATGCGGAATATTGGAGTGCTTGGAAAGGGTACGCATCCCGAGATAAAGCACTAGTCCGGCCACCAGCAGAGCGTTCAGGATGTGCGGGTAAAGGAAGATGTGAATGATCTTGTGCGTGGGCCAGTGGTTCGATCCCGGAGGGCCCCACTTGGTCCATACGTGACGGAATCCCGCTCCCAGAATCAATTGCAGATATAGAAAGCCTATCAGCATCCACGAGTGCCGGATCAGCGGGCCGGCATCCTTGCGGGTCATCTTCTCGGCAGGCTCTTCCAGCCAACTCCGGCTTGTGAACACCGCGATTGCAGCCAGCACGCAAAACATTGTCTGGCCAACAACTCCGTGGGCCGTGGAAATTAGCGGAGGCGTGAAATTCAGAACGGTAAGACCACCCAGGATTCCCTGAAAAATTACGCCCAGCACAGCGCCGATGGTCAACCAGCGCATCCAGCGCCGCTTGTCCACGCGCCACGTCCAGATCGCGACCACGATCGTCAGCAGCCCGACAAACTCGGCGATCATGCGATGGCTGTGCTCCCATTTAATCCCTCCGATCATGGGAGGGATCTTGAACAGATGGCCAAAGCTGGTGGGCCAGTCCGGGACTGCGAGGCCGGCATTGTTGCTGGTGACCAGCGCACCCGCAAGGATCAGCAGGAAGGCCAGCACGGCAACCAGAACCGTAAAACGATGATGAGCGGCGTTGTAGGGGGATGGACTCAGGGACAACTCCTCGGGAACTTCATATTTTAGCATCCGCGCGAACGTTACCACCGACCTGGCGAGGCTCGCCGAATGCGCGTGGATTAGCTCTAAGTCCTACTTTCCGGCCGAAAAATCAAAGTTTGCTTTCGCGGGTTGCTGGGCTGAGACTTTGACCTTCATTGTTTTCTCGCCGAACTTCTCATGCACCGCCGCCAGCGTGTATTCACCGGGAGGCAGGTTCTTGATTTCAAAGCTTCCGTCGGGCTTGCTCACGGCGAAATAAGGATTGGTCATCACGTTCACGTAAGCCCGCATCCAGGGATGCTGGTTGCACTGCAGGCGAACCATCATCTCCGGCGCAGTGAACTTTTTCACGATGGGCTTGTCGTCCGGCATCTGCGTCTCGTTCCACTGGGTGTTCTTGCTCGGCATGGGATGGACATTGTGAATGGCCTGATCATGAGTCGTCACTTCAAACGGCTGCCCGACCATCACACCCAAAACGCGGGGCACGTACCGGCACTGCTTCTGGTCCACGACGGCTGGCTCGGACGGCGGCGTCATCTGGCCCGCAGGCAGCCCTTCCTTTACGTAGACAAAAACGTTTGTCAGCTTGCCGTTGTTCACCACCACAGCTTCTGAGGGCTGCGGCGTTTGTGGACACATGGGATCGCCCGTCATGTCGAGCGATGGCAGCTTGGGAACAGCTCCCTGAAAATTGATCACGCCGGAAATCGAACCGGTTGCGGCTGGCGTGGCAGAAGTCGCAGGTTCGGTGGCATGCGAAGTAGCAGGCTCGGAGTTGGCAGAAACGGTGTTTGTTTTTACGGATGATGTACAGCCGATAACAATCAGTGCGATAGCGAATGCAATGAATGGCTTCATAATCTTGGGGAACCGTGCGGCAAACTATTTGCCCGCCGCCACAACAGCGCTTTCCATGTTCGCAATCACCGCGTCAGTAAATTCGCTGGTTCCGGCGGTGCCTCCCACGTCGCGCGTGATGTGCTTTTTCTCTTTATAAGTCTTTTCCAGCGCTGCGTAGATGCGGTCAGCAGCTTCCACTTCATGCAGATGGCGCAGCATCAGGACGGCCGATTGCAGTACCGCGGTCGGGTTTGCCAGATCCTTGCCGGCAATGTCCGGCGCTGAGCCGTGCACGGCTTCAAAAATCGCGCAGCCGTCGCCCAGGTTGGCGCCGGGTACGAGTCCAAGCCCGCCCACAAACGCGGCACAGAGATCGGAAACAATGTCGCCGTACAGATTTTCCATCACCAGCACGTCATACTGGTAAGGGTTCATCACCAGCTGCATGCAGGTGTTGTCGATGATGTGCTCGGCGTAGGGAATTTCCGGATATTCCTTCGCAACATTGCGGCAGCACTTCAGGAAGAGGCCATCACTCATTTTCATGATGTTGGCCTTGTGAATGGCGTGCATTTTCTTGCGCCGCTCGCGCCGTGCGTACTCAAACGCAAAACGGGCGATTCTGGTGGAAGCCTTTTCCGTGATGATCTTGAGCGCCTCAACCACGCCCGGCACTACTTCATGCTCAATGCCGGAGTACTCACCCTCAGTGTTTTCGCGCACAATAACCAGGTCCACGGCAGGGAAGCGCGTAGGAAGCGAGGGCAGGCTCTTTACCGGGCGGAAGTTGGCGTAGAGCTCAAACTTGCGGCGGAGCGACACGTTGATGCTGGCAAAGCCCTCGCCGATCGGCGTGGTGATCGGCCCTTTCAGGCCAACGCCGGTGCGTTCAATGGATTCCGTGAGCTCTTTGGGAATGTATTCGCCGAACTTCTCGTAGGCCTGGGCGCCGGCATTCACCGTTTCCCAGTCGATTTTCACTCCGGCTGCATCCAGGATGCGGACGACCGCGCCGGTCACCTCCGGGCCAATACCGTCGCCCGGAATCAACGTTATCTTATGTGCCATCTCACCTGCTACTTGGTTCCCGACTTCGCCTTGGCCGGTTTGGGTTTTTCCGGAGCGCCGTTGAGCAGTTGCTCCAGTTCGCTGTGGAATTCGCTTACGTCGTTGAAGTCGCGGTACACGGAGGCGAAGCGGATATACGCAACCTTGTCGATATGCTTCAACCGGTCCATGATCAGCTCGCCGATCTCGCTGGCCGTGCGCTCACGCTCGGGTGAGTCCACCACGAACTGCTCCACTTCGTTGACGATCTGCTCCATCTTGCCCATGGAGATCGGCCGCTTTTCGCAGGCGCGCAGCAGTCCGGCCAGAACCTTCTGCCGTTCGAACTTCTCCCGGCGGCCGTCCTTTTTCACGACCATGTAGGGGATCTCGTCAATCCGCTCATAGGTGGTGAACCGCTTTTCACACTTCAGGCATTCGCGGCGGCGGCGGATCGATTCGCCTTCTTTGCTTTCACGCGAGTCCACAACTTTATCGTTCTCGAACCCGCAAAAAGGACATTTCATGGGCTAAACGGCGCTCTATCTTGGAGATACGGTACTTCTGATTGTAACAGGGAGGAATTCTGTTGGCGAAATCCAAGGTTTACGGACGGATCCGAATCGTCTCCGGTGCGATTACGGCACCCCCTACTGCCCCCCGGTTTCATCCCGATCCATCCCGATTCATCCCAACCTCATTCCAACGCCATCCCGACCGTGATCAACCCCGCCATCCCAATCCATCCCGACGCCACCCCAATCAATCGCAAACTCCCGACCTGCGCCGTCCGTGTTCACTGTCGCTACCCCCTCTGTCCTATGCGCCTTTGCGTTCTCTGCGCTGAAAAGAGCTTCCACTTGCGCCATTACACACAGAATCGACGTCATCCCGACGGCCGTTAAGCGAGCGAGCGTTTTCATCAGCTCGCCCTGGACGAGACACTCGTGTCTTGCTGAGCTCCCTCCCCCCTGAAGGACCCATCCCGAACCGAGACCGACCGAATGGGAGGTCGTAGCGTGAGGGATCTGCTCCGCTGCCGCGTCGCGTGAGCCCATCAGAATGCTGAGTGTTCACGTTTTCGTCCGAGACGAAGTCTCATGTGAGACCGTGGTAAAAATGCCCTTACCGCCGCTCGGCCGATCGACCACAGCCAATTTTCACAAGCTACTAGCGAATATTGATCGAAACCAGCCTACCACAATTCGACGCCCGGCGTGCCATCTTCGGCCTCTTTTTGTCAGAACGGTGCCACGTCGCCATTTGGCAAACGATCTGGGTCGAAAGCAATTTGCTCCAGACCTTTGTCGGTGATCTTGTAATACGTCCGCCCGCACTGACGGTTATCGAGACACCCTTCCACAATTAACAGTGCGCTGTCTTTGCGAAAGTCCAAAACTCGATCAACTGGAAGGCACTGCCATTG
>DATAEJ010000033.1:0-10178 GCA_036258095.1 Candidatus Angelobacter sp.
CTCCTTGAAGAATTGGAAGTTCCACGCCCGGATCGCGATGCTTTTCAAGAGATCTTTCACCGGCGCAGCGCGGCAGAGTGGGAACAGTGGGCGGCAAAGCGAGATTTGCCGATCGTGGCGGTGAAATAACCTTCGAGATGCCCCGCATGCGACCCGAAACCGCAAAGATACTAATGATAGTTCTCATCGTGCTGTACTTCCCGATCAAGTTTTACATTCTCGCCCAATGTCATCCGCCGTTTAGCATACGGGTGGGTGTGGCCGTCATATTCTGGTCGGCGATTTTTGGATTGGGGATTTGGACCGAAAAAGTAAAGAGACAATACCGCGCAACATAAGCGGTCCTTGCTGCGTGGCGTCTCTGCAACGTAAGAGCAGTGTAGGATTACTCCGCTAATTACAGGAGAAGTTTGAGATGTTTCAAAAAGACCTTTTGGCGGGCAAACGTGTGCTGATCACCGGCGGCGCCACAGGTTTGGGCAAGAGCATGGGCAAGCGCTTTGTCGAACTGGGCGCCATGCTGCACCTTTGCGGCCGCCGCGAAGACGTGCTGGCGGAAACCGCAAAGGAGCTCTCGGCGCCCGGCAGACCTGTAAAGACATTTTCGTGCGACGTGCGTGACCGCGAACGCGTTGAGGCAATGATCGACGAGTTCTGGAAAGATGGCCCGCTCGATATCCTGGTAAACAACGCCGCCGGCAACTTCATCGCGCGTACAGAAGACCTCTCGCCTGGCGCTTTTGACGCGGTGATCGGAATTGTCCTGATGGGTACCATCAACGTGACCATGGCTTGTGGCCGCCGCTGGCTCAAAGCCGGGCATCATGGCAACGTGCTGAATATTTCCACCACTTATGCTGAGCTGGGATCCGGCTATGTAGTTCCCTCAGCCATCGCGAAAGCCGGTGTATTGGCCATGACGCGTAGCCTGGCGGTCGAATGGGGCAAAAAAGGAATCCGTTTTAATTCAATCGCGCCCGGGGCAATTCCCACAGAAGGCGCTTTCTCACGGCTGCTGCCTATGAAGGAGATGGAGGCGTTCGCGGCCAAGAAGAATCCCATCGGCCGGTTCGGCACCCACGACGAACTAGCTGATCTGGCGGCTTTTCTGGTGAGCGATCATTCCGGCTACATCAACGGCGAGCATATCACCATGGATGGCGGCGCGCTGCTGCAAGGCGCCGGATCCTTCAACTACATTGGCGACATGCTGACGCCGGAGATGTGGGAAGCGATCAAGCCGAAGAAGAAGTCATGAAATCGCCGTCATCGCACGGAATCGCCGAAATCGAAAGAGCATAACTCTGAATTAAACAGTAGAGATTACAGGGAAGAACAAAACAAGCACCAGTAGTGAGCGGTGAATTAGTTTATCGGATTCACTCCAGGCCCTCTGCTCCCTCAGTTCCTCTGTGTTTCGCAGGTGTGCGAATTACCCGGCGAACTTGTAGCCCAATCCCGGCACTGTAATGATCAGCTCCGGCTTCTTGGGGTCTCTTTCGACCTTCTGACGCAGGCTCGCGACGTGCACGTCCACGGTGCGGGTAAACGTGTCTGCGCTGTAGCCCCAGACTTCCTGAAGGATTTCGTTACGAGAAACGGTCGCCCCACGGTGCTCGACCAGATATCGGAGCAACTGGAACTCTCGCGCGGAGAGCTGTACTGCCTTGCCTTCGCGCGCGACTTCGGTCCCGCGCAAATCAATCCGCAAATCCCCGAACTGATAGACCTCCTGGCCGTTGGCTTTGTTGTGCGAGCGGCGAAGGAGTGCCTCAATTCGCGCCATGAGCTCTGCCATATCAAAAGGCTTGGGCACGTAGTCGTCAGCGCCTATCTTCAAACCTGCAATCTTGTCCGCCGTCTCGCCGCGAGCGGTGAGCATGATGATGGGCGTTTCCAGCCCGGCCTGGCGGATTTCGCGACAGACATCGAGCCCGTTTTTCTTGGGCAGCATCACGTCAAGCAGGATGAGGTCGTAAGCTGAACGGGTCGCCTTCTGCAGGCCTTCGTGACCATCGCGAGCGCACTCCACCCCGTAACCTTCACTGCGGAGGCGATCGGTAAGAGTAAGGCAAAGCGCATCTTCATCTTCGACGAGCAAAAGGTTCTGTTCCATTTGTCTCCGGTTGAGATGTCAGGCTTTTACTGGGGCCGTAAGTTCGACTTCACTGCTTTTGATTGCGGTGCGGCTGACCGGAAGGTGCAGCACAAAACAGCTGCCCTTACCCTGTTCGCTGGTAACCGTGAGCTTCCCTCCCATCGCCTGTGCGATGCTGTTGGCCAGGGAGAGGCCCAGCCCGGTACCGCGAATCTGTGCTGCCACTACCGCAGGGCTTCTATAAAAAGGTTCGAAGATGTGCCGCAACTCAGCCGGTGCAATCCCCATTCCTCTGTCTTCAACGCTGATCTGGATCTCCTTGTTTCCGCCGCGCTCAACCAAACAGGCGCGGATACCCACCCAGCGCGCTTCGCCGCCGTACTTGATCGCATTGGTGATCAGGTTTTGGAGGCAATGCGCGACCGCCGCGCGATCGGCGATTACCGCGGGGAGCCCGGCGTCGATCCGGCGCTCAACCGTTACGCCCGCGGCCTGCGCCAGCTCTGCCACATTGCCATAGGCAGTCTCGACAATCTCCTCCGGCGTAAGCGGAGCCATGTTGTAGGGATACCGCTTGTTGTAGGTGGAGGCGAAGGTCATGACCTGCTCGACCAGATGAATCAACTGCCGGGCGGAGTTCTTGATGACGCCGCCGTATTGCTTCATCTGCTCGCGACCACCCACGACCCCGTCGGCGATGTTATCTGCCGCGGAACAGATCACAGCCAACGGTGTGCGTAGTTCATGCGAAACGCCGGCAACGAAATCCATCTGCAATCGAGCAAGCGATTGTGCACGTCGACTGCTGACATAGAGCATGATCATGGTTGCGGCCAGCAGCAGCAGCACCGTAAAGCTCACGGCGAGGTCACGCCGGCGCATGTAGGCAACTGCCGCGTCCAGGGAGCCCCTGCGATGACGTGCAATCACGTACCAGTCATCGTCTTCCGTGGTGTAATGAATTGGCTCGATGCGCACAGGCCAGGTGGAGGCGATATCGTTGTTCTCGTGAAAACGGCCGTCTGCGTCCTGCGTGTGATAGGCGGGAAGCAGGATCATATCGATCCCGCGCAATGTAGGCCCCATAGGTGGCCCAAACACCCGGATCTTCTCATCAAATTCAATCTTGCCCTTTTTGGGAAAGCCCGCGTCTGAGGTGTACACGATATCGGGCCCGGGCTCATCAATCACTGCTACTTCATAGGCGGTCCTTTGCGACTTTCCGAATCCAAAGTGACGCGCCAGGAGTTCGGGGATGATGTGTTCACGAAGGACTTTGTTATCCAGTTCCACAATCACCCATTCAATCGCTGAAGGATCTGCATGGCTGCTGGCTGACGCCATCTTCCGATAGACCGGCTGCGCAAGTGCAGGCAGATCCTCATCCACCAGCACGGGAAATTGCTTGGCGAGTTCTTCTCCTTTGGAACGCTGCTGGCGCAGTTCCTCGGTTGATTTCAGGTGCGTAGCCGCGACCGCAACCTCGGTGCTGATGGAGCGCAACCGGCTGAGTAGAGGGCCAAAGTTCTGCGGCTCATGCGCACTCCGAAAATCCGAGGTCGCGGGGTCTCGTTGCAGTAACCGCCCACTTTCACCCGGCTCGAGCACGTACAGGCTTTTGACGACCGATGCGTGTTCCGCGGAGCGGCTCCAGGCTTCGTATTGGCGGGAGTATTCCTTGAGACGGTCCGCCGGCTTGGCCTCAGTATCCACGTGGAGTGCGAAACTGAAGCCCGCGACCTCCCGGTACAGATCATCGCGGAAGCGCATGATAGTGCTTTCCAGGTCCACTTCCATGCGTTCGCTGGTAGCCCGGCTGATTTCATTGCTCCAGCGATACTGGAGCATCGCGAGCGTAACCAAAACCGCGGTCATCACGAGGACCACGACAGTGGAAAGCAGCCGATCTTTGTAAAGGCGCCTCATTGAACCCAGCAGCAGACTGACTGGAATATTGCAAGGAAAGCACTTAGTGGGGCAGTTCAACCCGCCCGTTCATCCGTCAAAACCAAGACACTTATGAAGAGCATGTGGCTGCCCGGAAGCGCTCACATGCCACAGCTCCAAGTTGACTAGGATTCTAGCCAGAGTTCACATCGCCAACTTGTAAATTCCATGTAAACACATTTTAGGAGAAGAGAGGTTGGAAGTTCACGTGATGAAGGCACATGACCGGTTAAAAAATAGAGCCGCGCCATTAAGCGGGGTAGACGCGGCTCGATAACCACTCGCAAAGACTCTGTTGCAAGTATCTAATCACAGCTGTCCGGAGATGGCTGTAAACTCCGGGTAAATAGTCGTCTCTCTCCCCTCCGGCAAATCCAGCGGCGGCTGCGGCATCAATTCAATTGGACGGCTTTATTTTGCGAACGAGGAGATGTTTCCCATGATGAAGTTCCTGACCGGACTAATGTGCGGCGTGGGTATCGGCCTGCTTACCGCCCCCGCAGAGGGAAAGAAGACACGTGAACAACTGTTGCGTGCGGTGCAGGATCCGAATGCCGTGGCCCAAGAAAAGATGGACGAAGTTCGTGAGAAAGTTGGCGATGTCGGCGCCAGAGTGGGACGGCAGGCAGCCGAACAGGCGGTGGACAAGGTTACTCCTGAAGGGTTGAAGACCCCAAGCCATCGCGCCGGCTGATTAGACGGGCTTCTTTGAGGTTTTACGGCAGTCTTCGCAGATGCCGTAGATCTGAAAAGTGTGCCGTGCGGCATCAAAACGAAACCTGCGCGCAATATCTTCTGACAGTTTGCCTGCCTCTGGAGAGAAGAACTCGACGGAGGCGTTGCATTCGGTGCACACCATATGGTGATGGCTCCGACGATTGAACTGGTGCTCGTAACGCGTGACGCCGTCGTGGAATGCCACTTCACTGGCGAGGCCGCATTCCGCCAAAAGCTTGAGTGTTCGATAGACAGTTGTAAAGCCGATCTTCGCGTCCTTCTTGCGTACCATCCGAAAGAGTTCGTCTGTGGAAAGGTGGTCGCGTGTTTCCAGGAAGGTATGCAGGATCGCGTCACGCTGGTCAGTATGCTTCAACCCAACGCGCTTCAGATGCTTGTAGAAGATGTCCTCAGCTTCGCGCATGGCTTCGCGCGTAGGAGGTGCGTGGTCGTCAATGCGTTTTTGCAGCATTCCGTCAGGTTCGCCCGGTGAACTTCACGGCAATTGAAATTGAAATTCATTTTCAATTATACCTTGGGCCTGCAATGGAACTCCATCGGCGCATTTCGTTTGTCCTGTGTTCCCGAATGGCGGCGCTTCCCTTACAATCGCGTGCACAATGGTGACCTCCACTACCGCTCCTCTCCAGAAGCGCAGCAGCGCATGGCGCAAGACTCTCATTTTCCTCGTTGTGGTTCCTGCCCTAGTCGTTCTGGCACTGCTCGGGCTCGGATTATGGTTTCATCATGCCGCCGAACGATCTCTGGCGCAGCTGGACGGCTCAATTAGATTGGCGGGACTGCATGCGCCAGTACAGGTGACGCGCGACACCCATGGTGTCCCTCATCTGAGCGCAGGGTCGCTGGAAGACCTGTTTTTTGCCCAGGGATTCGTTACCGCGCAGGACCGGCTGTGGCAAATGGACGTGACGCGCCGTGCCATGGCTGGAGAAATGGCGGAGATCTTCCCCGCTCAGGGCGCCCCGGCGGGACCGGCAACGCGGATCAACGGAACTCCGCCAGCAAACGCAACCTGGGTTGATTATGACAAGCAGCAGCGCATCCTGCGGCTACGGGCAGTGGCCGAGCGCGTTGCGGAGCAGTTGCAGGCGCCTGAAGCAGGTTTCTTCGCGGCCTATGCCCGCGGCGTAAATGCTTACATCGAGCAGCACAAAGAGAACCTGCCAATCGAATTCCGGGTTCTGGGATACTCACCTCGCGCATGGCGGCCGGCTGATTCGGTGCTGATCGGCGTGGGTATGAGCCAGTTGCTGAATCCGCAGTATGAAATGGAGTACAAGCGCGAGAAGATCGCGCAGTTGCTCTCCCCGGAACTCATGGCGGACCTGTACCCGCCAGATTCTCCGCGGGATCACGCACCCGCGAGCGACGGCGGCAGCATAGGTAAATGGGCTTTGCAGAAGAAAAGTTCGAGTTTGCCGCGGCTGCGGCAGCCCTCAGATATTCGAGCTCTCTCAGTTCCTACTGAGGCTCGTGTTCTGCAACAGGGCGAAGCCTCGAGCACACTAACGCTGCCTGAGCTTAACCTGATCCCTGTTCTCAGCGTGTTCGGCGAACAGGGAGAGTGCGAATCGTGCGTACCCGGCTCGAATGACTGGGTCGTCTCCGGAGCGCACACCACGTCCGGCAAGCCACTGCTCTCGAACGATATGCACCTGCCCCATCGGGTACCGGGCGTGTGGTATGAGGTGCACCTCCACTCGGGCGATTACAACGTAGAAGGCTTCACGCTTCCAGGGATGCCTTTCGTAATCGTTGGCCACAACCAGCGGATCGCCTGGGGCTACACCAACCTCAATCCTGATGTACAAGACCTCTTCATCGAAAACTTCAACAGCAAGGGCGATTACGAAACGCCTCAAGGGTGGAAACAGCCGGAGAAGTTCCACGAAGTGATCCACGTGAAAGGCAAGCAGGATGAGCAGTTTGATGTGACCGTAACCCGCCATGGGCCGATCATTAACGAACTGCTGCCGGGGGAAACACGACAGATTGCGCTGCAGTGGCTCATCTACGACACCAGGGCGATCGATATTCCGCTCTTCCGGCTGAACTCAGCACAGAATTGGGAGCAGTTCCGGCAGGCGCTATCGACTTTTGCAACGCCCTCGCAAAACGTTGTCTACGGCGATGTGGACGGCAACATCGGGTACCAGCCGATGGGGTTTGTTCCAGTCCGCGCTTCCGGAGATGGGACTATTCCCGTCTCCGGTGCTGATGGCAAGCATGACTGGACCGGTTATTTAGATTTTGACAAGCTGCCTGCGGTCTACAATCCCCCGGGCGGCATTATTGCAACGGCAAATGCGCGCATCACGCCGAACGGCTATCCGTACCTGCTTGCCACGCAGTGGTTTCCACCGTATCGCACCGAGCGCATTTATCAGGTGCTGCAATCCGGGAAGAAGTTCAGCCCCGCGGATATGCTGCAATTGCAGACGGACGTCATGTCGAACTATGACCGCCTCTTCGCGCAGGAGTTTGCGGCGGGGATCGAACTCAGCGGCAAAGCAGGCGAACGCGCCAAACAGGCCGCGGCCATCTTGAAGCAATGGGATGGACGCATCGAGAAAGAAGCAGTTGCTCCGACCATCGTGGCAGGGGCGCGACGGGCGCTATGGGAATTGATACTCCGCGCCAAGCTGGGCGACCACTGGAAGCAATATGAATGGTCCGAGCAGAGTGTCGCGCTGGAAAACATCATCACGAACAAGCCTGCCCGCTGGCTGCCTCCTGAATTCACTAACTTCAATGACTTGCTGACGGCCGCCGTCGAGAAAGGGCTGAAGAACGCACCTGCCAATCTCAACAGCTGGCATTACGGAGAGCAGTACCCGGTGGTGATCAACCATCCTCTCCTGAGCGCTATTCCCGGTATGAAAGGGGTGGCGGCGCCGGGGACGAATCCCCAGGCCGGAGGTGGCATGACGGTAAAGCAGGTGGGGCGAGGCTTCGGCCCCTCTGAGCGCATGACCGTGGATTTCTCAAATCTCGATGGATCCACGTTCAACCTTGTTCAGGGTGAATCTGGGCAGATTTTCAGTCCGTACTACATGGACCATTGGGACGCGTGGTACAACAACAAGACCTTCACACTATCATTCTCAGACGCCGCCGTAGAACGGACAAAAGCACACGCGTTAACGCTTGAGCCGAAGTAACACTGTTTTATCTCTCCGTGACGGGTGGTACGTGAGTAGAATGGCGTTGATGCCTGCCATTCCGTTCCATGATTACGCCGATCGTATTCAGAAACTGCTGCTGGAGGCGTACGGAATCCCCGTGGTCACTCGTGACATTCCGGACCCGTTAACCGGAGATCTGGACGGCGCGGAGATCGATGTGGATTATGCGATCATGCCCGAACTGCGGCTCTTCCTGTTGGCGCACCTGTTCGGCCATACCGTGCAGTGGAACGTAAACGAAAGCTCATTCGATCTCGGACGCCAGTACAAGCCGCCGGTTGATGAAAAGCTTTTTCCGGAAGTCCTGGCCTATGAAGGAGAAGCCGCTCAGTATGGACTTTCACTGCTGCACCAGGCCGGCATCAGCGATGCGGACCAGTGGTTCTCAAACTATGCGGCTGCGGACCAACGATATCTGCTTCACTTTTATCGCACCGGCGACAAGGGTGAATTCAAAGACTTCTGGCAGGAAAATGCGTCACTCCTCGAGCCCAAACCGATCCCTATGTTCCGGCCGCAAAAGCGCATTTTCCGCATGGATGGCGTTGTGATCTGAGCGTGCCTGACCGCCCTTTACAATCCTTGACTCCCACCGGGCACTCACAAACGTAATTCAGCTACTTACAACTTCTCACATAGACTAGTGTTTCCTTCTGGTGTCGCTGGAGCAAATGCAGCCGGCGGCCTAATGATAAACGCAGAATCCATTGCGACTTTCTGACGGAGACGAATCATGAAGATGAGAAACGCTTTGTTACCGGTTCTTGCTTTTGTACTTGTGATGTGCACGGGGACGCTGGCGCACGCCGCAGACTGGGTATACCTGGGCCAGGCGCACGTGGATGGACCGCGCGATCACGATGTAATTCAAATCGGCAAAGCGGCTGGCCGGTACCGATTCCTGCAAGTCCGGGTAAACAATGGACCAATCGAGTTTGACCGCATCGTGGTGCATTATGGGAATGGTGAACCAGAGGTGTTGCAAGTACGTGACGTGATTCGTCCTGGAAGCCGCAGCCGTGCCATCGCGCTGCAGGGAGACCGCTTCGTGCAGAGCTTTGAATTGTGGTATGGAAAGACCTACGCGTTCGAGCGTCGCCCACAACTCACGCTGTGGGGTCGGCGGTAAAGTCAAACTTGCAGTGGCCATCTACGGTACAGCAATCGCAGATGGCCGCAGCTACTCTTCTCAGCTCTTTGGTCTAACGGGATTTTCCGCTAATTCCCCCGCCACGGTATTCCATTCGCGAACGTACCACCGCTTGACCAAGCCGTTCTTGACATACGGATCTGCATTGGCGAAGTCCTCGGCGACTTTGGGGGAGTCACCTTTAAAAAGAAGAATGGCTTGATCTGCGGGATTGCTCAATGCTCCGCCAAGCACAAACTGCCCGCGCTGGTGCGCTGCCCAGGCGTCGGTAAGGTGTGCCTCGCGGAATTCGCCACGGCGCGCCAGATAATCGTCAGAAAGCTCATAAAAAAGAAGGTAGTGCATATCGTTAGTGCTCGCGCCCGTTGATCAGGCGGAAGGTTTCCAGGATGACGTCGCCTGTGATCTGCAGGCTCTTCGGGCTGAGCTTGTCTACGGTGTCTTCCGTGGTGTGATGGAATGCATTGTTGTACCCATAATCAAGGTCGATGATGTCTGCGACCGGAGCTCCAGCCTGCTGGAAAGGTACGTGATCGTCCGTCACGCCCGTGGTTTGCGCGAAGAAATATGACTGATAGCCGAGCGACTCCGCCGCCTGAGCAATGAGATCGAGCAGCCAGGGCGTGGAATTCTGGTCACGGAGGATTCCAAGATCCTTGTCGCCAATCATGTCCGCCAGCATGAATGCCTTCACCTTCTTGATGGTGCCGTCCTGTTGCCACTTCTGGGCGAGATGGCGGCTGCCGTAAAGGCTCTGGTTATCGTCCCAACGAAGATCGCCGGGGCGATCCGA
Organism: Candidatus Angelobacter sp.; assembly: GCA_036258095.1. GTDB lineage: Bacteria > Acidobacteriota > Terriglobia > Terriglobales > Acidobacteriaceae > Angelobacter. The sequence continues at coordinate 9,912 of DATAEJ010000033.1, forward strand.
GGGGATGGACTCTTCTCCATCGAGAAAGGCCAGCCAGACGCTATACCCCTGCAGTTTGTGTCCGCGAAGTTGGTCGGCAATGGCAAGAAGAAGCGCTGTGCTTGAGGCGCCATCATTAGCCCCAATAAATTTGGTGTTGCGCAGCGGGTAGTTGGTATCGATATGCGACGCCAATACAATCACGCCATCCTTGCTGCCGGGAAACTTGCCAATGATGTTCCGTATCGGAATCGGTCCGGCAGGTGTCTGCTGTGTGAACGCGTCTTC
>DATAEJ010000034.1:0-3839 GCA_036258095.1 Candidatus Angelobacter sp.
CTTGAAACACAAAGGAACAGAGGGAAAAACAGAGTCTGGGGATGTGTCTGGATATGCCAGCTGCGGAAATGTCACCCCGACTTGGACGCTTCAGGGAAGTGTTCAAGCCTGAAGAGTCTTCGCTGTTGCTAGGGATTCAGAGGTAACGCGAGGCAGACTCAATCGAGACCATGACAATTCGCACCGGGAAGACTGATCGTTCATGGCGGCAGTGGGCAGATTACTCCCGGCCTTCCTTCCTTCTCATTTACTCTGTGTCCTCTGTTCCTCTGTGTTTCAAAGGTGTTCGCGTCGCGCTCCCATATCGTTGAAGGGCTGACTGCTGGCTGCGGAATGCTATCTTTTCGCCGGCCTTGTCCTTGGCATTCTGCGCCGCTCAGGTTGTTCGGGATGGTCGCTCGCACCCACGACATGCAGGCGCATGAAGTTCGTGGAGCCACTTGAAGTGCGTGTGCCGGCAACAATCGCAATCACGTCACCAGACTGCACCGCATGCCGGCTCGCGAGCAGGCTCTCCGCGTTCGCCACCATTTGTTCCGTGTTGATTCCCATCTCGCACGCCACCGGATACACGCCCCACAGCAAATTAAGCCGCTGGCACACCGGACGGGTTGCGGCAAAGGCAAATACCTCCGCCTTCGGCCGATATTTTGAAATCAGACGCGCGGTGTTGCCGCTCTCCGTATAGATGGCGATTGCCTTCATCTGCATGTCCTGCGCGGCGTGCGCCACGGATTCGCAGATTGTTTCCGCGATCGAAAGCGTCCGGTGCGGTTGGCGGCGACGCCGTGTTACGTCATCAATGCTTGCCTGGGCTTCCACAATAATCTTGCTCATGATCGCCACCGCCTCGCGCGGATAGCGCCCGCTGGCCGTTTCGGCAGAAAGCATCACTGCGTCCGTTCCGTCGATGATCGCATTGGCCACGTCGCTGGCTTCCGCACGCGTAGGCCGCGGGTTTTCGATCATCGATTCCAGCATCTGCGTGGCCGTGATCACCGGCTTGCGCCAGTCGGCCGCGCGCTTGATCACCCGCTTCTGGATCACCGGAACTTTCTCCGGCGGCACTTCCACACCCAGGTCGCCGCGCGCGACCATCACGCCATCAGAGACATCAAGAATTTCCTCCAGCGCGTTCTCTTCCACTGCCTGCGGCTTTTCCAGCTTCGCGATCACCCATGCGTCGCAACTTTTGCTGTGTAGTAGCCGCTTTACGGTGCGCACATCATCGGCCGTGCGGACGAACGAGAGCGCCACAATATCCACGCCGTGCCGGATCCCGAACTCCAGGTCCTTTTCATCCTTTTCCGTCAGCGAAGGTACGTTCACGATCGCCCCGGGCAGGTTAATTCCCTTGTGCTCGCCCAGCATGCCGCCGTTGATGATTTCGCACTCCACGTCATCACCGCGCACAGCCGTGACCCGCAGCTCGATCAGGCCGTCCGCCAGCAGCACGCGCGACCCCGGAGCAACTTCATGGGCCAGGGTCTTGAACGTGGTGGAGATAAGGCTGGGCGTACCGGGAATATCGCGCGGCGTGATCGTCAATTTCGATCCCGCCTTCAGCGCCACGGGTGTGCGGTATTTCAGGCGGCCGGTGCGAATCTTCGGGCCCTGGAGGTCCTGGAGAATGCAGATGGTGCGGCCCTCTTTTTCCGCTGCCCGCCTCAGCCGCTCGATTCGCTGCGCATGCTCTTCATGCGTGCCATGGGAGAAGTTCAGCCGCGCCACGTCCATGCCGGCGCGCATCAGGTCGCGTATGGCCTGCTCGGTGTTGCTGGCGGGCCCAATGGTGCAGACAATTTTGGCCTTGCGTCCGGTTGCGGTGAGAACTTCCGCGGGTCTCGTGCTCATGCTTTCAAACTATCATCCTTTTGCCACGCTCTCGGGCGCCATTGCGGTCGTTCGCACCTGGGTCGTGGGATAAACCTGCGCATTCAGCTCAGCCCCCAGCAGCACAATCACGGAAAGAATATAGAGCCAGACCAGCAGCGCAATCGCCGCGCTCAGCGGACCATAAACCACCGAGTAGGTTGCGTAATGCGTCACGTACCACCCGAAGAACATCGTAGCCGGAAACCACAGCAGCGTCACAAATGTCGCACCCGGCACTACGCTGCGCCATGATCGGTGTCCCGGAATTCCAAAGTAATAGATGAGACTTACGAATGCCATGCTGGTTGAGAGCGCAATCAGCCAGCGAACGCCATCCCATACCAGGACCACCAGCGGCTTGAACAGGTGCATGGTCTCACCCTGGATCCAGTTCTCCACTTCGGTGCCGAAGGCGACCAGGATGGTGGAGAAGGCAAATGGAATCAACGTCAGGAAGACCAGATAGAGGGCAATGGCGCGCTCTTTCCAGAATCCCCAGGTGTTCGGCTGGTTGTATGCGCGGCGAAATCCTTCCATCCAGCTGATCATCACGCCCGAGGCCGCAAGCAGTGTCACCGTGGAAGCAGAATAAAGGATGCGGTTCGCGTGGTGCTGCTTGGTCTGGAAGAAGGTTAGGGCAATCGAGTTCGGTCCCGGCGGCAGCACCCATCCAACCGCGGCCGAGATCTGCCGCAGAAAACCTTCCGTGGTGTGCGATGCCTCAAGCACTGAAGTGATCACCAGCAAGGCGGGAAAGAGCGTGAGGATTGATGAATAGGCCGCCGCTTTAGCGTTCGAAAACTGGCCATGAAGAAAGCCCTGCCAGAAGGCGCGTCGGAGGCGGGTAAAGTGCATCTAGCGCCCTAGCTTAGTAGGGATTGTTAAACACCGCAACCTTACCAACGCCTAAGGGCCACTCGTCGGTAAACCCGTTTGCGATCCCGAAATGCTACGTTATCCAGACACAAGGCTTACCACTGGGGCGAGCACACAGGAGGAAAATGGGACACGAGATTACCTCTGCGCTCCCCTGCGTTCTCTGCGGTGAAACGTTCGCTGAGGCTGAGCGACTCAGTCTTACGTACTGCATTATGATCTCTGTAGGAGGCCACCATGGCTGCATCAGACATCCGAGAATATGACGTCACCGCGGCGTCAACGAACGTCTTTGGCCGCGTCCTGTGCGGCGCGCGCAACCACCACTTCGTCGTAGACGGTCCTGTCCAGAACGGATGCCCTGGTGAAGAAGTCACGCCTGCGGAAATCTTCCTGGCCGGCGTGGCCTGCTGTGGCGTGGAGCTGATCCAAGTCCTCGCGAAATCGCAGGACATCCCGCTGAAGGCAATCGATGTCGCCATCCATGGGATGATGGACCGCTCCAAACCTGTACGTCAGGACGTCGCTCTGTTCAATTCCGTGAAGCTGCATTTCAAGATGTCGGGCATTACCGACCAGCAGGCCAATCAACTGGTGACGACGTTCAAGGGCCGTTGACCACTCTTCGGCACGGTCGCGGTCGCGACCCCGGAAGTGGTGGTGGATTACGAGCTGGTTGGCTCACAGCAGCCGTAAATCAGCGGATGGCATTACCGGTCCGTACCATCGTCGGACGGGTACCCTCCTCCGCGGGGTGACTAACATTTCAAACGACTTAACCTCACGTATCCCCAGGCAATACCATTTTCCCGATTTCCTAGGTGGTGGATTTGGTTTGCCTTTCCGATTACGGCGATTACGCGCGATTCCGGCGATTACGGCGATCTCACTACCCGCCACCCCCGCCTTCGTCCCGATTCGTCCCAACCTCGTCCCAATCAGTCCCAACGTCGTCCCAGTCGGAGTCTGTGTCATAGGTAGCACTTGAACCAGGAATAAAAATGAGCGACAAAGAAGCATGTCGCGATTTTTTGCTTACGATCCGGATCAGGCGTACCTGTTGCCGCCGAATGTGAAGGACGTATTGG
>DATAEJ010000035.1:0-6555 GCA_036258095.1 Candidatus Angelobacter sp.
TTCATCAACCAGTTCAATCTGGCAGCCCGGAACATGATTGATCAGCTGCAGCACTTCTTCATGTCACGTGGCATGGATTCGGCAACAGCTGCCAAGCAGGCACATGCGGGCATTTACGGCATGGTCCAGCAGCAGGCAGCAATGATGTCTTACACAGACGTGTTTTTCATCCTTGCTGTGATGTTCGTTGCTTGTCTTCCTCTGATCTTCCTGATGAAAAAGCCGGGCAAGCGCGGCGGCGGACCAGAAAGCATGGGCCATTAGACCCTTCGACGGATGAGTTAACCGATAAACGGGATTTGTTCCGGACTGGAACAAACAACTCAGAAAAACAGGGGGTTAGGAGCTGACCTTATATTTCTGCGCCTATCCAGGAACTCTACTCTTGTGTGACCCCGGAAAGTACGCCAGGCCCTGAGATCTACCCAACGCGAAGAAGTGCGACCCCCAAAATCACCGAAGCTTATTGTCCGTCCTGCGGGCGGTTTTTGGCAGCGTCGCCACATCCCAATCTCCTTTTACTGGCGGAACGAATCCATGCCTGCCCGCCCGACCATCATGACGTGGACAATGCCCAGAAGTACGGGAAATGCCGCATCACAAAATATTTGAAGTGAAAGGGAGTGCTCTGGGCATCATTAGATAGATGGATTCAGGGGATCGAGCTTTCTCAATTCCGCAGACTTTGCCCAGGCGTCTGAATAGTGCGTGTCGCAAAGCGCTACGTGCCTGACTCGTTCGCGGGCGGTTACGATCACGGTTCGTGCGGCCGGCTTCCCGCAGTGGCAACTGCTGGTACCAACCCTGGCCACGTACGTGATCGCTTCTCCTTCTTGAAGCCGCATATTGTCTTCCACTATGGCATGCGCGTGTGCCCCCTGGTGTGAGATAAATCACACCAGGCGAACGCATTTACTGCTAAAAGGCTCAAAACATAAAGGCTTAGCTGAAGAGCGTGACCCAGATAAGAGCAATGGTTAGCACCACCATGATCACGCTGGTGGCGCCGGCTATCGTGTTGGCTAGGCGCGAGTTCTTGTAACGGCCCATCAGATCCTGGCGGTTTACCAGTTTCAGCATATAGAAGAGCACAAAAGGGATGAGTATTCCGTTCGCCACCTGTGAAAACAAGATGACCTTGATCAGCGGAAGCCCTGGGGTGAGCACAAACCCGGCACCGATGATAATGAGTGCGCTGTACAGCCAGTAAAATACAGGCGCTTCCCCAAACTTTTTGTCCAGTCCGGATTCGAATCCCAGCCCTTCGCAAATGTTGTATGACGTTGCCAATGGGAGGATCGCAGCAGACAACAATGCTGCATTCAGCAAGCCTATCGCAAATAACGCGCCAGCAAATCGCCCCGCCAGCGGAACCAATGCCCGGGCAGCGTCCGCCGCATCCGCAATGTCGTGCGTTCCGCTTACATAGAGAGTAGCCGCGCAAGCCACCACGATGAAGAAAGCTACAACATCGGTCACGATGCACCCGACAATCACGTCCCAGCGGCTCAGCCCGTATTCCCGAGGTCCAATCCCTTTTTCTACGATCGAGGCCTGAAGGTAAAACTGCATCCAGGGCGTGATGGTAGTTCCTACCAGCCCAATGATCATCACGAGATAGTCTGAGGACCTTGCGACGTGCGGGACAAATGTTTGAGTGACGGCCGCGCGCCAGTCCGGGTGGGCCAAAATGGCTGACCCAATGTATGTGAAGTAGATCAGCGAAAATACCAGCAGGATCCGTTCCACGAATTTATACGAGCCCTGCACCACCACCACCCACACCAGCGCGGCACCAATCGGAACCACAATGTACTTGCTGATGGAAAAGATGCCGGCAGCGGAAGCAATGCCGGCAAATTCCGCCGCGATGTTTCCCAGGTCGGCTATACCGAGGACAAGCATGGTGAAGAAGGTCGCGCGCAGCCCAAACTCTTCCCGAATCAGGTCAGAAAGGCCTTTTCCAGTGACGGCGCCCATGCGCGCCGCCATCTCCTGCACCACGATGAGCGCGATCGTAGTCGGTACTAGCGTCCACAAAAGTGAATAGCCGAACCTCGCGCCTGCCTGGGAATACGTGAGAATCCCGCCTGGGTCGTTATCGACGTTGGCCGTAATGAAACCCGGACCGAGCACTGCCATGAACGCCAGGAATCGCAAGCGGAACAGGGCCAGTGGTGTCTGCCTGCGGATCCCGGGGCGGGTCTGCGTCGTGGTCATTCTCAGAGCTCCACATGCAGGCGCAGTCGCGAAGCAGGTTCCGATGGAAAGGCGCACATCTTCTCAATCGGCCATTTGGGGCGGCACTGCACTTCAAAAATTCTCCTGGCACACGCTCTTTTCGAGTCGCGCACACATACGTGTCCGCGTTGCGGCGTGTTGCCGTTCAAAGAAGGGAGCTTGTATAAGCAAGCCCCGCTCGGTTCACAGCGTTTCCGCCGTGACCTGCGGGATCGCTAGCGAAGCCGCGGCACGGCGAAGGAAGGTTTACAACTCGGAGGTTCAGTCTGCTTCGTCATACAACCTTTCGAGTCTAACAGCCGCTCGCGAATCCGGACAATGTTCGCACGGAAAAATTCTTGCGTTTTACACGTCCTTAACTTTTCCCGGCGGCTGCAACTCCGGGCGTTATAATCCATTCCGGCACTCCCTACAATCCAACTTCAGGACGTAACGACGATGAGGATTTTCAGTTCCGCAATGCTCGTTCTTGTTCTAGGGGTCTCACTCGCTGCCCAGACCTTCCGGGGCGGCATTCAGGGAACAGTCTCAGACAGCTCCGGCGCTGTTATTGCCAATGCAGAAATCAGCGTCACCAACCCAGCTACAGGTTTCTCACGCACTACAAAAACAGACAACACCGGCAACTATTTCGTCTCCGAGCTGCCGCTGGGCTCTTATGACGTACAGGTAAAGGCCAAAGGCTTTCGTCCCGCAAGCGTCAAAGCCGTAAGGGTGGAGGTTGCCGCCAGCCAGTTGGTGAATGTGCAGCTATCGCCGGGAGATGTTTCTGAGAGCGTGGTCGTTACTGAAGAGGCACCACTTGTTGAAACTGCCGAGAACAATATGGGAGGAAACATCGAGGCGCAGCAGATCCAGCAGCTGCCCGTGAGTGGTCGCGACTTCACCAAACTTCTTGTGATGGTCCCGGGGTCGGGTGGCGATCCCTCCGGTGTTGCCGATTCGCCCGGCTCCTTCGGGCTCTTCAGCATCAACGGTAACCGCGGCCGTTCCAACAATTATCTGATTGACGGCACGGACATGAATGACGGCTATCGCAACCTGCCTGCAATCAACCAGGGCGGCGTGTTCGGAACTCCGGCAACCATTCTGCCCATGGACGCCCTTGAAGTGGTGTCCGTGACCAACAACACCCAGGCAGAATATGGTCGCAGTTCGGGTGGTACCGTGAACATCGTAACCAGGTCCGGCACGAACAACTTCCACGGTTCGGTGTACGAGTACTTCCGCAACAACGCTCTCGATGCCCGGAATTTCTTCAATACAGTCGGCGTGCCCCAGGATGTTTTTCACAATAACCAGTTTGGTTTCTCCGCTGGCGGGCCAATCACAAAAGACAAGACCTTCTGGTTCGTGTCCTATGAAGGCCAGCGTGAAGGTGTTGGTATTCCCACTCTTGCTCGTGTTCCCACCCAGGCGGAGATTGCTACTGCCGTCGCTAACGCGGGCGGCCTTAATCCCGTCATTGGGCAGTTGCTTGCCCGCAATCCGTGGCCTGCACCCAACCAGCCGACGGATGCCAACGGTTTCAATCTGCTTTCGTCCAATCCGGCCAGCAATAATGTGGACAGCGTGATCGCTAAGATCGACCATCGCTTCAGCGAGAAGAACAACCTGACCGGCCGCTACTATTATGGCAACAGCGACCAGAGTTTTCCGCTCGCGCTGGTGGGCGGCGGCATCCTGCCGGGGTTCAATACGGTCACTCCGACCAACGTGAACATCTTTTCCATCTCCGACACTCACATGTTCAGCCCCGCACTCTTGATGGAAGTGAGGTTCGGCTATAACCGCTTCAAGGAAACGTTCTTTCCCCAGGACAAAACATTCGACCCCAGAACGATTGGGCTCAATACCGGCGCCACCTCTCAGGATTTTGGTCTGCCGCAGATTTCTGTCGGCCCGCTTGCAAACGACACCAACACCACCAGTTTTGCCACTCTCGGCGCGAACACCTCCGTTCCGCGCGGCCGCACTGACACCAACTGGCAGTTCTTCGATAACGTTACCTGGACTCGCGGTCGCCACAACTGGAAAGCCGGGTATGAGTTCCGCCGCACGTTTGTAGACGGGTTCTTCGATAGCGGTTATCGCGGGAAGCTGAGCTTTGATACTCTCGAGGATTTTGTTTCTGGCGCGCCTTCCAGCGGTCGACAGGCGCAGGGAAATTCCGCTCGACAGACTTTCGAGAACAATCACTCACTCTACGTGCAGGACAACTTCCGCATGTCACAGCGCCTGACCCTGAATTTCGGCCTCCGTTGGGAATACTTCGGGGTAATCGGCGAGGAATCAAGCCTGTTCAGCCTGTTTGACACTGCCACTGGAACGGTGAATCCGACGAAGCAGCTTTATCCCCGCGACCTCAACAACTTTGCACCTCGTGTAAGCGCTGCCTGGGACGTCCGCGGCGATGGTAAAACTGTTGTGCGTCTTGGTTGGGGCATCTACTATGATGCCTACTCGCAAGACTTCTTCGTCGGCCAGCTCCCGTTTAACACTTTCAATCCCGGGCCCGCTTACAATGGCGTGGGACCTGCGCCAATTACATTCAGCTTCTCGCCGGCCGCTACGCTGCAGGCTAACGTGCCGGTCTTCGATCCGAGCACGTTCGGAGCAACCGACGTTTTTACGGTTGACCAGAATATTCGTACCCCCTACCTCAATGTCTACAACCTGAATCTGCAGCGAGAACTTGGCCGCAACGTGGCAGTGCAGATCGCGTATGTAGGTTCGCAGGGACGCAAGCTCTTCCGTTATCGCGATATCAACCAGCCAGACCCACTCACCGGCACTCCTTCACCCTTCCCGGCATTTGTTTACATTAACCAGTTCGAGTCTTCGGCCAGCAGCGGCTACAACTCACTGCAGGCATCGCTCAACTTCCGGGACTGGCACCGCCTGAGTTCAACGGTTAATTACACCTGGTCGCATTCGATCGACAATGCCAGCGACGGCCAGGACTATGTGCCTAATGCAACGCAGCCTGACAACAGCTTTCGTCCGGACCTTGAGCGCGCCAGCTCCAACTTTGACATGCGCCAGAAACTCAGCTGGAACTTCAACTACAGGGTGCCTGATTTCGGAGAAAACAAGTGGCTTGCCAGGGGATGGAACATCGCCGGCGTTCTGGCTATGGCAGCCGGACAGCCGTTCAATGTCAATTATCTGTTTGAAGGTGACTTCAACGGAAGCGGCGAATTCTTCGGAAGGCCCGATCTTGTCGGCAATCCATTTGCCGGGACCAGCACTCCCGGAAGTTTCCTGAACCTTTCAGCGTTCAGTGTGCCCTGCACGTTCAACGGCGATCCCAGCAATCCCGGATGCTCCGGTAATCAGCATTTCGGAAATGTGGGCCGCAACGCCTTCGTGGGGCCAGACTACAAGAACTTCGACTTCAGCGTGGTCAAGGATACCGCGATTACGGAGCGAGTAGTGATGCAGCTCCGTGTCGACGCTTTCAATCTTTTCAATCATCCCAATTTCGCCAATCCACTTTGGCCTAATTTCGGTGTGGATTTCGCATCGAATGGACTGGATGCCACAGGTCGAGGCGTGGGATTCTTGCCCATCACTACAACTCCAGACGTCGGCACAGGCAATCCGTTCCTTGGCGGAGGCGGCTCGCGTAACCTGCAATTAGCACTGCGGTTCAATTTTTAACTGATCTCAGAAACGCAAGGGCGCGGCCGATACCGCGCCCTTTTTATTGGAGACTGCCAAGGCAATCACGGAGCTACGGCGTCCTCAGCGCTGATGACTTGCGGCGGTTGCGCCGCGGGAATGAGCTTCTTCACTCGGTTCAACATGCGCTTGGCCCAGGCATAGTGTGCTGCCAGAATCATCAGCCCGGCAAAGAGCAACAGCGTAGGCAAAAGCGGTAGAGGGAAGAGAACTAAAGCCAGTCCCAGTGATGTCCAACCTGTTGCTTCCCGAAGAATCCTCATGGTTCGTTCCCAACAGCAAACCATCAGATGCAGGGTTCCTCAGAGAGGTTTCTTAGCCCATGCGGCCTAGGTGACGCCCTCTCCAACTAAAAGCAAACAAAGCACATCCCTCATTAGCCAAAATTTAACCGACTCAGGTCCGATTTTTCTTGACTCATATTACAAATTGAAATAGCGTTATCGCGATTTGCGATATGAAGCTCGGAGAAAAATTACGCTACCTGCGGCTGGTCGAAGGCAATCTTCGCGGGCTCGGCCGCGAGATGACGCAACAGGAAGTGGTCCGCGCCATCGGCAAAGAGCTCAGGCAGAAGATCAGCCAGAGTTACCTGTCGCAGATTGAAAACGGAGCACGGCCGCACCTTAC
>DATAEJ010000036.1:0-43191 GCA_036258095.1 Candidatus Angelobacter sp.
GCAGCAGGATGTGGTGATCGGGTCACCGACGGCCAATCGCGGACAGACCGAGATTGAGAACCTGATCGGATTTTTTGTGAACACGCTGGTGGTGCGTGTGGATGTATCGGGACAGCCGACGGTGCGAGAGGTGCTGGAGCGGGTGAAGACGCAGGCGATCGCGGCGCAGCAGCATCAGGACATCCCGTTCGAGCAGGTAGTGGAGATGGCCCAGCCGGTGCGCAGCCTGGCCCACAGCCCTCTGTTCCAGGTGATGTTTACGTGGCAGAGTGCTCCAGCCGGCCGGCCTCATCTGCCGGGGCTTGAGATAGGAGGTCTGGAATCGGCGGTGCAATCGAGCCCATATTGGGTTGCGAAATTTGACTTGACGCTCTCGTTGCAGGACACCGGGACCAGAATACTTGGAACTCTGGGCTATGCAACCGCATTATTCCGGAGCGAAACCATCCATCGGTATCTGGCATATTTCGAGACATTGTTGCGCGGTATGGTAGCCGATGAAAACGAGAGCGTTGACAACCTTTCACTGCTCGATGAAAAAGAAAGGACGCAGCTTTTATACGGTTGGAACCGGACCGCGACCGAGGTGCCGGAGTGTTGCGTGCATGACCTGTTCGAAGAGCAGGTGCGCACCCGTCCGGATGCCGCTGCAGTGGTGTTCAACGACACGACCTGTAGCTATTTCGATCTGAACCGACGGGCCAATCAAGTGGCGCACTATCTACGTCACCTCGGTGTCAAGCCGGACACGCGAGTGGCGATCTGCGTGGATCGCAGCGTTGAAATGGTGGTGGGTCTGCTTGGGATCCTTAAGTCGGGCGCTGCATACGTCCCGCTCGACCCCTCCTATCCAGTGGAGCGGCTCACCTACATGTTGCAAGACAGCAAACCCGTTGCTGTTGTTTCGCAACGCCATCTGCTGGCGCGCCTCGATCGGCTGATGAAGAGCGTTCCGGTAGTTGATCTCTCAGCCGAAATACAACCGTGGAGGGAGTTCCCTGATATCAACCCCGACCGCACCAGTATCGGACTAAATCCGCGGCACGTTGCCTACGTCATTTATACCTCGGGCTCCACCGGCACCCCGAAGGGTGTGATGAATGAGCATCGCAGCGTAGTCAATCGGCTCATGTGGATGCACGGCGAGTATCAGCTGCAATCGTACGATGCGGTTCTGCAAAAGACTCCCTTCAGCTTCGATGTGTCGGTGTGGGAGTTCTTCTGGCCGCTGCTGGCTGGAGCCAGGCTGGTAATGGCGGAACCCGATCGCCACAAAGATCCCGCATACCTTCTCGCGGCCCTGCGGCAACACCAAATCACTACCATCCATTTTGTGCCGCCGATGCTGCAGGCCTTCCTCGAACAGGACGAGGTTTCACAATCTTCAACATTGAGAAACGTGTTTTCGAGTGGGGAAGCCCTGCCTGCGATGCTGGTGCGCCGCTTCGGGGAGCGGCTGCCGCGAACAAGCTTATATAACTTATACGGTCCAACCGAAGCAGCAGTGGACGTTACCAGTTGGACTTGCCCCGCTGGCCAAACACCGGCAACGATCCCGATCGGACGCCCGGTTGCGAATACACAGATGTACGTTTTGGGCCCGGAGGGAGAGCCTGTCCCGGCGGGAATGAAGGGCGGCTTGTTCATCGGCGGAGTTCAGGTTGCAAGAGGCTACCTGGAACGGCCGGACCTCACGGCTCAGCGCTTTGTTCCGGATCCCTTCACCAGTCGGGCTGGAGCACGCATGTATGACACTGGAGACATTGGCCGCTGGCAGCATGACGGCACAATCGAGTTTCTCGGCAGAAACGACCATCAGGTGAAGATACGCGGAATGCGCATTGAGCTGGGAGAGATCGAAGCAAGGCTGATGGACCACGAGGGCGTACATGAGGCTGTGGTTGTCGCTCGTGAAGACGGATTGGGCGAGAAGCAGTTAGTTGCTTACTACACCCCTTCGTTGGTGCGCGCCCCGCGGGTTCTGGAATTCCTACGCCTAAGGAAAACAGACAAGGGGAGGACTGCGAAATATTGCACGCTGGCGAACGGCCTGGCGGTATTTCATCAGAACCAGACTGAAACCGAGTTCACCTATGACGAAATATTCGCGGAAGACGTTTATCTTAAGAACGGTATCACTCTGCGGGATGGCGACTGTGTCTTCGACGTGGGCGCCAATATTGGCCTATTCAGCATCTTTGTCGGCCAGCGATGCCCTAACGCCACGATTTACGCTTTTGAACCCATTCCTCAAGTCTGTGATTCCCTTCGACTGAATTCAAGCCTGCATGGATTGCGCGGAAGGATCTACGAATGTGGGTTGGCTGAAAAGTCGGGAGAAGAGACATTCCTCTTCTATCCGCACAACACCATCATATCCAGCAGCTCGACGAGCCGAGAGGAGGCGCGTCGTATTGTCAAGTCGTATATTTTGAATCGCCACGAACCTGTCGAGGATCCTCATGACTCAGGCGTTCTCATCGATGAGTTGCTGGAATCGCGGCTGCAGGGCGAGGAGTTCTCGTGTCCGGTCCGCACCCTGTCGGATGTTATCGAAGAAAACGCGATCGAGCGAATCGATCTGCTCAAGGTGGACGTTGAGAACGCCGAACTTGACGTGCTCCTGGGAATCAAGGAAACCGATTGGCCCAAGATAAGACAATTGACACTCGAGGTGCACGATGTGGCAGGGCGTCTCCAGCATATTCAGGGGATGCTCCGGTCGCATGGCTATGAAATCGCCTGCGAGCAGAGGCCATCGCTCCACTCCACACCGCTTTATAACCTGTACGCCGTCCGCTCAATGGCAGGCAGGAATGTCGGCGGGGCCCCCCAGAAGCCGGTTCCTCCAGCACCAGTCTGGAACAGTCCCGCATCACTGGTGCAGGACGTTCGGGCATTTCTGAGCGAGCGTCTGCCTGAATACATGGTGCCCGCAGCATTTGTCGCTCTTGATGAACTGCCGCTCACACCTAATGGGAAGGTGAACCGGAAGGCACTGCCTGTTCCCGAGGGTGAAGTCTACGCCGTACCGCGATATGAACCTCCCCAGGGCGAGGTGGAGTGCACACTGGCGCGCATCTGGAGTGAAGTGCTTAAGGTTGAGCGAGTCGGGCGTAAGGATAACTTCTTTCACCTGGGCGGGCACTCGCTCCTGCTTATGAAAGTCCTCAACTTGCTGGCAAAGGAAAACTGGCATTTGCAGGCCGTGGACTTGTTCGCCCATCCCACAGTTCAATCTCTGGCAGAGGCAATCGAGCACCAAAGCAGCCAGCAGCATGCGGACCGCGCTGTGTGCATCAGAAAAGCCCAGTCGACGGCAGCGCCGCTGTTCCTGGTGCATGACGGCATGGGTGAATTGGCGTATGCTTCCATGCTCAGTTCACATTTCGACGCAAGTGCTCCAATCTATGGTCTTCCCCCTCAGCCTGCCGGCCAGGCACCACTGAGAACCATAGAAGGTATGGCGATCCGAATGGTGCAGATGATTCGTGAGGTGCAAAGGAGAGGCCCATACCGGATTGCCGGGTGGTCCTTTGGTGGTGTGCTTGCGTACGAAATTGCAACGCAGCTGATAGCTGCCAATGAAGTTGTGGACTTCATAGGGCTGTTCGATAGCAGTTATCTCGGCGGAACTCAGCTACCGCTGCTTGCACGCAAAGGCTTTGCTGCCGAAGATCTCTTGCTCGCCTTGGTCGAAACGCGTGAACCGCAAGAGCCGTTCCCCAGCGATGGGCCGAAGGGCGACGGTTCACAGATGGATTTCTCAATGCTTATAGGCAAGCTCCAGGAGATTTCGCTCTTGCCGGAAGCGTGGCGTCATCTTGCGCCTGAACAAGCGGAGCAGGTGATTTCCCGCATAAGGTCATTCAATATGGCCTACTTTGCCTACTCTCCACAGCCTATTCCGGCCCGTATCCACGTTTTCGCGGCTCAGGACAATCCTGCACTTCCATTCCTTGGATGGGACGCTGTGTTGCCAACGCAGCAGATCGAGACGATCTCGGTGCCGGGAAATCACATGTCGATGATGGCAGAGCCGAATATCGATGTACTGGGCCAGGTTGTGTGGAACTCGGTGCGCCACAGCTCCGGCCAATCGAGCCACTTGCGCGAGCAGGATTACTCGCCGATGGTCGCTTTACAGATTGGCCGCCGGCAATCGGAACCCCTGTTTTGCGTACCGGGAGCCGGGGCTTCCACCAGCAGCTTTGTGGAACTAGTCTCCAAGCTGGATTTTGGGCAGGCGGTGTATGGCTTCGAACCTCGCGGCCTCGAGGGAGGGCTTCTGCCCTACGCTACGATCCCGGTTGCGGCGGAGTGTTATATCCGGGCGCTACGCGAAACCTATCCTCGCGGACCGGTTCGCCTGCTGGGACATTCCTTTGGAGGAAGAGTCGCATTTGAGATGGCTAGCCGGTTGGCCGATGCGGGGCGTGCAATCGAACTTCTGGCGATCGTGGATAGTGAACCGCCGGACGATTTGGATAACGTAGTCCGAGAGTTCGATCCTGTCGAAGTAGCAATGGCATTCATCGAAATCTTTGAGCAACTGTTGGACCGGCCCCTGAATGTCACGCCGGAAGATCTTGCCTTGATGAATGAAACTGAGCGAGCAGCATTGCTGCATGCCCGCCTGGTGCAGGAAGGCGTCCTGCCGCAGCGAACAGATCCCGAGGTCCTGTCCGGGTCTTTGCGGACATTTGCGATGTCGCTGCGCACGCACTTCAAGCCCGCCAAGGCCTACCCCGGCCGGCTCGAGCTGGTGTTAGTTGACAGTCCGACACTGGATCACTCGGCTAACATCGCCCGGCACAACGAAATCGTAAGCAGGTGGAAACGATGGGCTCCGAATTTGAATTATGTACGCGCACCCGGCAATCACATGACAGTTCTCAAGGGACCCTATGTCAGCGAAATAGCAAAACTGCTGGTCAAGCGGAATATTGTGTTCCCAAGCGAGGCAAAGGCCGCTGGCTTTTAGCAGCAGCGCTCATGCACAGGATGGGAACAGAAAACCGTGCCATTTGCCGCACGAACAGAACGTAATTCAACAGTCCGGAGCTCCGGGCGCGAGCGCAGGAAGGTGAGCAAATGAGCGATAACGAAGCTGCAGAACTCCCGACGCATTTGCGGCCGGCAACCTAAGGAACACTTATGGCACAGAAGCGTCATGTCACATTCGTCGAGTTCCCAGTTTTTTCCGGGGTCGTGCCGCTGGCGTCCGGTTACATGGAGGCTTATTGCCGCACCGACGCGGAACTCGTGGCATCGTTCGAATTTGAAAAACTCTCACTTCCGGTAAGGACGCCCTTCAGCGATTGCCTGGCCCAGCTTCAACACTGCAATGCGGATGTTTATGCGTTTTCCTGTTACGTGTGGAATACCAGATTGGTGCGTCGCCTGGTAGATGCTCTCCTGGTCACAAACCCGGCAGCGGTATACATTCTTGGCGGCCCGCAGGTAATGCACCAGGCGCACCGCTACGTGACGCCGGATTCAGAAAATGTTTTCGTCTGCAACGGTGAGGGCGAAAGGACCTTTGCAGCGTTTCTGCGCGCCCTGATCTCACCGGAGCGTGATTTCCGGGCTGTTCGTGGTCTGAGCTTTTACCGTGACCGACAGTTACACACGACCCAGCAGGAGCCGCGCATCGAGGACCTGGCAGAAATTCCCTCGCCGTTTCTGGAAGGGCTGTTCGAGAATGGCAAATACACCTGGATGCTGATCGAGACAAACCGGGGATGTCCTTTCAAGTGCAGCTATTGCTACTGGGGAGCGGCAACTGGCTCAAGAGTGTTCAAGTACGGTGAGGAGCGCATCAAGAAAGAACTGGAATGGATCAGCACATCCGGCTGCCTGTATTTGTTCATAGCAGACGCAAACTGGGGAATGCTGAAGCGAGACGTCGAACTCTCACGCCTCATCGTGGAGCGGCAGAGAGAAAACGGGGCTCCGACCTCGGTCTACTTCTGCGGCTCGAAAAATACACCCGACCGAGTTGCCGAAATCACCAACATTTTTCATGACGCTGGCCTGATCACCTGCCAGTCTGTCGCACTCCAGACGATGAATCCAGAGACACTGCGACGGGTGGACAGAAGCAACATCAAGACGTCAGCCTACACTCAGATCCAGCAAACGCTGAATCGAGAAGACGTTCCGTCCTTTGTGGAGATGATTTGGCCGCTGCCTGGCGAGACGCTCTCCAGCTTTCAGGAGGGACTTTCGACACTATGCAAGATCGGCGCCGACTGTTTCGTGGTCTATCCACTCCTGCTCATGAACAATGTCGCGCTTGCAGAAAAGAAGCAAGAGTACGGACTTGTCACCATTCATGATCCCGATCCCGGAAGCGAAGCTGAAATTGTCATTCAGTCCAACGAGGTGACCGCTGCGGCTTATCAACAGGGGCTCCAGTATGTCTATGCCGTGACATCGCTCTACTCGCTGAGAGCTTTCTGGTGCCTGGGGCGTTATCTGAGCAGCCACGGCATAATGGAGTACCAGGATCTCTACCGCGCCTTCGTGGAATTCGCATGGCAACAATCCGGGCACCCATGGACAAGGTTCTGTGAGCAATCTATTCAGACGCTGGAGCATGTGGCCTTTGCCAATACCGGAGAACTGGTCCACCTTATACTTCACAGCGATAGAGAGGGGTTTGACGACTTGCTGGAGAGCTTTGCGATGGCGCAGAGTTTCTGGAGTGATCCCACCGCGCAGTTCTTCTTCGAAATCGACTTGCTCAACCGGCCGTACATCTACCAGAACACGGCGATTGTTGCCAAGCGACACCAGTTCAGGTGCCTGGACGTAAGTGTGACGAGCAGCGGTTATGCTGTGGAAATCCCTTCCGTCTATGTCGAACAACTTCCTGGAAACGTGTTGGTGAGCGGTGAGCCGGCTTCGACAAACCGTTACGAGCTGAAGCACAGAAGGGCACAGCTGCCTTTCATGCCCGGCAAATCACTGAATGAGCATTACATGTACTGTCACGACGCATCGCAGAGAATGCGTACTCTCACTCCTATATGGCAGAAAATCGAGGACGAACCACTCTTCTTTGTCTAGACCTGTATGCCGGTGGGACCGTGCCCGGTGCACAGGCGAAAACATCGCCACAGCAGATATGCCAGAGATTTCCTGCTATCTTTTATCTCTCTTGTGAAGATAGAGGTTGCTCGTAGATGACGCACTGTCAGCTACTGCCGAACTCGAGAACCCAGCGTGGCGGGTCAACCTCTCAGCCCAGCTCCACGGCAAGAGAGCGTGAAGCAACAGAGCTCAGTGACACACGATTAAGCGTCCGAGGGAGGCCGCTATGACGTTTGACGGTCGGCTGAATTGCATTGTGGTCGGCTACCACGACATCGATTTCGAGACGTTCGCCCAGAAACAGAAGCAGATGCAGCATATGTCCGGTGGGTACCACGAAGCCAAAGCCAACTCTGTACTGGTAAATGGCAGGCGTCTTACATATATGGATCTGATCAACCGGGCAGTGCAGCGTGCCCAGGGAAAGGATCCCAGGCTGAACGTCTTTGCCGCACCATCTCTGGGCGCCTATTACCTTGCCAGTTTTCTGCGAACGAAGGGGCTGCGCGCCGAGGTGGTGAATTTTTTTACCCACGACCAGGCGCGCATGGCCGAACTACTGGCAGAAGAACCGGATGCTGTGGCTATTACGACAACCTTCTATGTGGATTACCAGCCGATTATCGAGATTGTCCGGTTCGTGCGCGAGCTCTGCCCGCAGACAAAGATCATTGTGGGCGGACCGCACATCTTCAACAGTGTTCTTGATTTCGACGCGGAGACTTTTGAATTCGTATTGCAGGAGATCGGAGCTGACATTTACATCGTCGATTCACAGGGCGAAAGCACCCTGGCTGCAGTGCTCACGTGCCTGAACGCGAGCGGTATGGCGCAGCTGAGTTCAATTCCGAACCTGTTTTTCAGCGAAGACGGTGTGCTGTTTCATAAGACGCCTCGGCTACCGGAGAATAACGACCTGGACGAAAGCGAGATCGAATGGCAAGCCTTCGATCCCTCCAGCATTGCGCCCGTCTCTTACCTGAGAACGGCTCGAAGCTGTCCTTTCTCCTGCAGCTTCTGCAACTATCCCACCATGGCTGGAAAGCACGTGGTGAGCAAGATCGAAGGTGTAGAGCGCCAGTTGAGGTATCTAGCGTCCATTGGCACCACCGACCTCGTGTTCGTCGACGATACGTTCAATGTCCCTCTGCCGCGGTTCAAGAGCCTGCTGCGGATGATGATTGCGAACCGCTTTGACTTTCGCTGGATCTCTTTCTTTCGTTGCTCCAATGCCGACGAAGAGGCTTTCGACCTGATGAAGGAGAGCGGATGTATGGCCGTGTTCCTCGGAATTGAGTCGGGCGATGAGCAGATCCTGAAGTACATGAACAAGGCGGCAACGCTGGACCGCTACAAATGGGGGATGGCCCGTCTACGGGAACGCGGGATTGCAACCTTTGCTTCGATTATCTGCGGTTTTCCTGGCGAGACGAATCAAAGTGTACGTAATTCGATGGAATTTCTGCAGGAGATGCGGCCGACCTTCTTCAACGTGCAGCTGTATTATCACGACCTTCGTTCGCCCATTCAGGCCAGAGCTGCAGAATTCCAGCTGACGGGCGCCGGTTACAATTGGCGGCATCGATCCATGGAATGGCGCGAAGCAGCGGAATGGGTCAGA
Source organism: Candidatus Angelobacter sp. (assembly GCA_036258095.1). Lineage (GTDB taxonomy): Bacteria > Acidobacteriota > Terriglobia > Terriglobales > Acidobacteriaceae > Angelobacter. The sequence continues at coordinate 8,720 of DATAEJ010000036.1, forward strand.
CATATTTACACGAAGGTGGACAATTCAGGCCCTCTTACGCTTTATGGATTCAGTCTTTGGGCGCTGCCGTACCTATTTTCGAAAGGTATAACGTTGCAGCAGATCCAGCAACTCAGTCACCTCGCCAGGCCGCTGCTAGTGAATAGCCTGGATGAGGTTCCGGTAACCCTGGCCGAAGAAGAAAATCTTGCCGGCCTATTTCGCAGCACCGCGATGGCGAAGTGCAGCTCGTAAGCTGGAATTAGTGTTCAGCTGATTCTGGCGGGTCAATTCGGGACGCGTTGCATTGATGGAAGGACAAGAACTCGCAACGTGAGTCTCAGGGGCCGTACAGTAGCCGCGGGGCCGACTGCCTGCAGAAGGGCGAGATCGGCCGGGCGGTTGCAGAAGGCTGGGAGCAGCCTCAACCTCTTGAGGTCAGCTTATGCACTTGCGGTAAAAGCGGTTCAATCCAAGCATGATCAGGCCGGTGTCTGCCACGGCAAGCACGATGATCACTACGATCAAAGGCATGTGTGGAACACTCGGCGCGAGCGTTCCCCGCAAGCCCTCGCTGGCATAAACAAGGGGATTCAGCAGGACAAGTTTCTGCATGATGGGAAAAGATTTCAGCGCGCTCCAGGGATAGTAAACGCAGCCGAACATGGTTACTGGCAGGAGTATCAGGCTGAAGAGCAATCCTATATTGGTTTGTCCGACGCTGCAGCCCATTGCCAGTCCGCCGCAAGCGGCGAACAGGGCCACTAGAACCAGGATGGCAATGAACGCCAGTGGTTGAGCCAGGGTGAGCCCAACATGCCGGCCCATCAAAAGCCAACCAGCCGGCAGTACTACCGCCCCCGAAATCATCGCCTGCATCATGCCGGCAACTACCTTCTCGATGGCTACCCAGCCAATCTCCATTGGCGCGAGCAGGCGGTCTTCGATTTCTCTTGTGAATTGGAACTCCATGATCAGCCGCATTGAGACTGCCTGGATCCCGGTGGTAAGCATGCTCAATCCCACAATGCCAGGCAGGAGCACTTGTTTGTAGCTTTCGGGCATGAGTCCACTACGGGTCATCACAGTGCCGAAGATAAATACGAATAGCAGGGGCTGCAGAAGGGTCTGCAAGAGCAACGGCACTGCACTCCGTCGCGCCACATGGACATCCCGGGCCAGCATGGCGTTAAAGGCCTTCCAGTTGATCCCTTTCTGCGTACCGGCTGCCGCCGGCTGGACGGGTTTGGGAACGATGTAGCTGAGCTTTCGTTCAGGTTCTTGCGCTGCGCTCTGGTCGGGAGACCTACTTAGTGATGTTTTTGTCATTGCCTTAAGCTCCTGCCTGTGTGGTGTAGAAACAAGGTTTCCAAGCTCGGGGTGGAGATGTGTATGTCGATCAGATCGACGCCCTCGGCAGCGACGGCTGCGACCAGTGCAGTAACCAGTGGACCTCCACGATCGGCATAAACGTCGGCGCTTTCGTCGCTGAGCTTTACCTGAGTGACACCGGGCAGGACCAGCAGCCGGGCGCTGATGTCAGGAGCCGGCTGGCTGAAGCGCAGCTGTATCAGATATCCGCCAGGGATTGAGGACTTAAGTTCCGCCGGCGTGCCGCAGGCGATTACTTTTCCGTGGTCAACGATGGCGATTCGGTCGCAAAGTGTATCGGCTTCCTCCATGTTGTGTGTGGTCAGGAGAACCGTCTTGCCTCGAGCCTGATATTCACGAATGATGTCCCACAGCAGAAGGCGTGTTTGAGGATCGAGGCCGGCGCTGGGCTCGTCAAGAAACAACAATTCAGGTTCGTGCATCATGGCGCGGGCAATCGAGAGCCGCTGCATCATACCTTCAGAAAACCCAAGTACCATGTCATTGGCGCGATCGATCAGATGAAACCGGTCCAGGAGAATGTCGGCCCGCCGCTGGCGCTCGGCCGAGGGAATTCCGAAATAAGCCGCATGGAAAACCAGTATCTCCCGTGCGGTAAGAGAAAAGTCGAGGTTCGGTCGCTGGGGGACTACCCCGATGAGGCGTTTTGCCTGGACTTGTTGCTGCCAGACCTCGTATCCCCGGATCCAAGCCTCGCCGCTGTTTGGCCGGACGCGGGTGGTGAGGACACCCACGGTCGTGGTTTTGCCCGCCCCGTTAGGTCCCAACAGGCCGAAAATCTGCCCCGGTTCTACCTCCAGGGTAAGTCCATCGAGGGCTACAGTGTCGCCCTTCTTGCTTAGCCGTTCTAGAAGTCTGGCCTTGAGACTGCCGGCGCCAAATGGGGAAATACCTGTAGTAGGTGGAGGGCCCGTATATACCTTTCGTAGCTCCCGTGTACGGATTGCCATTTCCATAGAATCTCTCCTGATGGTTGCCCGTCGAACGCGGTGCGTATCATACCAAAAACCTTCACGCTTGCCTCACAGGAAGGCACGCGTCTTACTCTGCCTGGGAAAAGGAGCATTCCAAAAGAGTAAACGAGGAGGACGGCGAGTCATCACGGCCTGACATCACCTATTCGGTCCACTGCTCGCAACAGACGCGAGCCATAGATCGTGCTCTCCGAGGTAGAAAGAATCGGGTTCGGCGATTACTCGCGGGCGGTGCTTATTGAAGGCAAATCATTGAAGCGCAAGCCGTCGAGCATAAACCATTGTTGTAAGACGGCCTTTCTCGGGGACCGACACAACTGTGAATCCTCTCTTTCCGAGAATTTCGAGGACCTCGGGAAGAGCATCGTTGACCCGGCTATGGACCTCGATGACGATTTGTTGGATGAAGGGCCAGTGTTCGTCTCTGATACCAGCCAGAACAGCGCATTCCCGGCACTCCACATCCAGTTTTAGGATGTCGACTCTGGAGATCTGTTTTTCGTCGAAATAGTCACTCAGGGAGCGGGTCATTGAACGTACAAGCTGGCCCCTGAGGCTCTCATTCAAATGTCGTACCAGGAGTTCTTCCCCGAGCGGGCCCTTGTAGGGCCTCGACTTATCCGGGTCGGCGAGGATCGCAGACCGCATTTGCTGCTTCATCTCCGAGATCATGGCTCCGCCGAAGTAACCTGAGGCAGTTGTCGCAGCCGGCATATACATAAACCATTCTTCAGCCGCATGGGAGCCTAAGCCGCAGTTATTGGCTACTGCTTTAGGGTGGACCGAAAGATTGGCTTGTAGCACCTGGAAGGTTTTGGGTGCCGGCTCGAAGGCATGGATGTAAGCAGTGGGGCAATTCACCAGCACAAACAGACTGAACATGCCAATATTGGCCCCGCCGTCAATGACGACCGCGTTGTCCCTTAAAGTTATGCCATGCTGAAGGTACACCTGCATCACGAAAATGTCTTGATATAGATGTACAGTCTCGAGCAGATTTGTGTGTTTCACCTCCAGACCATTCGGTAGCACATGTGATTTCATGTTGTCGCTCCCCTGGACCCTTTCATCCGCCGGCTCTGGCCAAGGCATGCCGGCTCGCAATCGTGAAAGAAAGAACGTAAGTGAATCCCCGCCCTTTGTCTACCTTAGGGGATGTTGCTGGAGCGGAGCTGGGACGATAGCCGAACAGGGGCAGACAGTTATGTCGCGCCAACTCCGGATGTCCTTCTGTAGTGGATATCGAGCAGAGCTGAGAACCACGCTATCTCCGCCCGCGACCAGCAGGGCGAAAAACGCGTTACACATTTGCAAAAAGCCGCGGCTGAGCTAATATCCAGTTCCTGATTCAAAGGTGCGGCCGTCGATTCGGTTGTTTCAGCAGATCGGCGACACGAGCAGCAACATCCAGGTAGAGGCGTCAGGCGTCGACGCCTCAGAAAACTGACGAAAGAAAGCGGGAGCAATCGTGAAAGCCAACAGGATCATCATTACCGATTCCACTTTACGCGATGGTGAGCAGACTCCGGGCATCGCTTTTACCCTGGAGGAAAAAATCGCGATCGCGTTGGCGCTGGAAAGGGCGGGCGTAGACGAGATCGAAGTTGGAATTCCGGCGATGGGAGACGACGAAATTGCGGCCATCGCGGAGGTTGGTAAACATCTCACTCACGCGGTAGCAATGTGCTGGGGCCGCATGACCAGGTCCGATGTGGACGCCGCCTTGCGCACCGGACTGACGCGGGTCAGTCTTTCAGTTCCGATGTCTGATGTCATGATCAAGGTGAAAATGCAAGGTCGTCGCGACCTCGTCAAATCGAGGATCCGAGAAGTTGTTCCATACGCCCTGGATCGCGGTTTGGAAGTCGTGATGGGAGGGGAGGATTCAAGCCGCGCCAGTCTCGAGTTCCTTCGCGAAGCCCTGAACGAAGCAGAAGAGGCAGGAGTCTCTCGTTTCCGATTTGCCGACACTACCGGAACTTTGGACCCGTTCTGGACACGGGCAATCTTTGAGCGGCTATGCCGTGACACTGAGCTGGCATTAGAGTTTCACGGTCATGATGATCTGGGTCTGGCAACAGCTAACACCCTGGCGGCGGTCACAGGAGGCGCTACATGGGCCAGCGTGTGCGTGCTCGGGCTTGGGGAACGCGCCGGAAATGCCGCTCTTGAAGAGGTGGCGACCGCACTTCACCGTGTAACGAACTGCAAGACCAACATCAAGTTCGAACATCTACCGGAACTGGCGGACCTGGTGTCGCGAGCGTCGCGACGGCCCATTCCGAGTAATAAGCCGATCGTTGGAGAGGCGGTATTCTCTCACGAGTCCGGGATTCATGTGGCCGGACTGCTGAAAAACCCGGAAACATACGAAGCGCTTTCACCCGGCTTGTTCGGACGTGAGCGCCAGCTGGTCCTTGGCAAGCACTCCGGCAGATCCGCCGTGATAAATGCTTTGCGCTCGCTTGGGTTATCTCATGAGGAATGCTGCGTCGAGAAGGTGCTGCAAAAGGTGCGGGAGTTTTCAGCCACCCGCAAACGTGCGGTAACGGTGGAAGAGCTGCGTCAATTTCATCTCGAGGTCACCAGTGCGACGGTCGAGAGTGGAATGCCGGGTGCAACGGCAGCCACGCTGGCAGCACGACATTAAGAACTAGTTACTCCGCGGCAGGGATGCGCAAACATCCAGGCAAAGCCAGTCCGCGAATCTTTCCTCCGCTTCGGCCGGCTCAGGACCACAACACTAGATCTTTGTTGGGTAGCTGTCCGACCGCAGCCGAAAAAGCGAGGCGATAACCGGCAGCGGGTGAAACCTGGTGGAAGTTGCGGGTGTTGATCACCATCAGCATCCCAGTTTGGGGAGTGATGGTGGCGCAGGCGGCATCCGCAACAACGGCGGGGTCATAGCCATAAGAACCGCCGAGCTTATAGATCTGGTGCTCCGGCTGAAGCTGCTTCTGCCACACACAAACGACGCCTGGATCGCGATCCGGAGTCTCTAGATAGAGATTGAATGTCAGCTGACTGCAGACCTGAGCCACGGACCATCCTGGCTGTTCCATTGGAGCGAAGTCGACGTGTACCAATGTCCCTTCCTCGATCCGCCGTAAGAGGCCAGCGAAATAAGCACCATAACCCGGTTCATTAGCCACACCTACGGTGCAATGTGGGGCTAAGGCCGAAAGCCAATCGAGGACCCGCTGCAGCGGGCTACAAATCCCATTCGTGATACGGGAGATGCTGCGATTGGCAGCGTCTACGCCTTCGAAGTATTTGCTTTTTCCAATCTGATCAAATTCGAACACGGTAATGCCAACTTTATCGATTCGCGGCACAACGTTGAGATACCTGTTGAACTCATACTCTCTCGCGTTATCCGCTAAAGCACTGCATTCCGCCAAAGTCAGGAACTGTGGCACGCACAACCCAGCGATAGTGCCGGACAGCAGCATGTTGAGCGTCTCTGAACTGGCGGGAAGATTCAGGGTGTCGTTCCAGGAAGATATCGTCTGAACTGCTGTAGCCGATTCCATCTTGCGCTCTCCACGGTGACGATGTCACGGTGAGCTAGCAATTTACCAGAAAGTAGCTAAGATGCTGAAGGCGGAAAAGCCAACACACGCGCGCTTGACTGTCTAGCGCGCTTAAATATAGTGTGACTGCCGGCGTGCAAGCTATACCCGGAATGCAGCACAAGTATCTCAGCCTTTACTTATTGGCTGGACAGTCGGCCAGGAGGCAGCAGCGGACCAGGATGGTGCTGAAGAGGGTCCGGAAGCTGCATCTGGATTATGATGACTGCGGGATCGGGGGCGTTCTGATGTTTTCTGAAACTGTTGATCTGATGGCGGCAGCAGACAAGCTCGACGAGTACTGGTCGCCGAAAGTAGTTGCGCGGGTCAATGATCAGTATGTGAAGGTGGCCAAACTTCGTGGCTGTCTCGCATGGCATAGCCATCAGCAGGAAGACGAGCTGTTCTACGTGCTTCGGGGACGGCTGAGAATCGAGTACGAGGGCGGGCGCTCCGTACATCTTGCGGCGGGATCGCTCCACGTTGTGCCACGCGGTATGCTCCATAATCCTGTCGCAGAGGAAGATTGCTGGATCGCATTGATCGAGACTGTAACAACCAAGCACACCGGCGAAGTTGATACTCCCCTCACAAAAACGATAGAGGAGCAACTCATCTGATCACCTATGAGGCCTGGGGATTCAGAGTGCCTGCTGTATCAACCTAGCCAGGGTTGTAAACCACTGCCGGGCTTTGCGCGTGTATCGCCTCCGGCTGAGCGAAATTAGTGCACTTTCAACCGAGCAACATGTGACGGGGTCGCGAACATGAACAGGATTCTCGCTGCCGTGATGCCGGGCCCGGGTCTCCCGATCGAAATCCGGGAGTTTCCACAGCCGGCCCTTGAGGTTGGGGCGGCAATGATGAGTGTGACACTCAGTGAGGTATGTGGCACGGATGTACATCTTCATTCAGGCCGCCTGGCCAATGTGCCTTACCCGATCATTCCCGGCCACGTTTCGGTAGGAATTCTCAGCGAGATTCGCGGCAGCCTGGTGGACGTCGACGGGAGACGGCTCCGCGAAGGAGACTTCGTAAGCTTCCTGGATGTGCACGGGACGTGCGGCCGTTGCTGGTACTGTGCGGTGGCTCATGCCACTACTCGATGCCCGCAACGCAAGGTCTATGGAGTCACTTACGGAGTCGAGGATGGACTTGCCGGGGGATGGGCGCAGACAATCTACCTTAAGCCCGAAACCAGGTGCATCAGTCTTGAATTGCCAAATCCCGAGACGTTCATGGCGGGGGGATGCTCTCTCCCGACCGCGTTACACGCTGTACAGCGGGCAGAAATCTCCATTGGAGACACCGTGCTGGTCCTGGGTAGTGGTCCCGTGGGATTGTCGATCATTATCTGCTCGCTGCTGCGCGGCGCCAATCGGGTCCTATGTATCGGCGGACCAGCGGCTCGATTGAGGACCGCGCTCAAGGTAGGAGCACATGCCGCTTTGGACTTCCTGGAGCACCAGGATACTGAGCAGATTGAGTGGGTACATCAGCTGACTCACGGGCGGGGAGCAGATATTACTCTGGAGGCGACCGGCGATCCGACGGCGGTAGCGAAAGCCATGCGTTGTACTCGCGATGCGGGCCGGGTCGTAGTTGTCGGTCAATACACCGATCATGGAGAAGTGCCGTTTAACCCGCACCTGGATCTGAACATGAAACACCTGGAGGTACGCGGCTGCTGGGGTGCGGATTTCTCACATTTTTACCGGGCAGCACAACTCATGTCGGATACCCGATTTTCCACCCGCTGGTCGCTGATTCCGCTGAAGCGCTATAGCCTACAGAATGCCGGCGCAGCGCTGGCCAGTGTGGCCCAGGGCGCTGATCACAAGGCTTTGATAGATCCACACTTGCCGATGGCTTAGATCAGCCTACCCGGATTCAAGCCACTGTGTAAAATCCGTTTCGACTATTGCACGATCGTTTGACTCTGTTCGCGCATATAGGACAGCAGATAGTAAGGCCCACCGGTGCCTTTTCCGGTAGCGCCGGAACCCTTCCAGCCCCCAAACGACTGATAGCCCGGCCAGGCACCGGTGCACGCTCCTTGAGAACGATTGACATAAGCAACTCCTACCTCGATGCCTTTCAGGTATTCCTGAGACTCATCGCAGCTTCCGAAAAACCCTCCTGTCAAGCCGTACTCGGTGTCGTTTGCCAGAGTGAGCGCTTCATCAAGACTCTGGACAGGCTCCACCATAAGGATAGGAACAAACATCTCATGTTTCCACAGCCGGTGTCCCCGAGGAACGCCGATGGCTATCGTGGGCAAGCAGAAGAATCCGCGGGCGCGAGCGCCGTCGGTCAGCGTCGTGCCACCGGTTGTCAATGTGCCAACCTGTTTAAGCTCTGCGCAGTATTCAGTAAAGTTCTGGTAAGCGGTCTGGTGCACTACCGGACCCAGGTTTACGTCCCTTTCCAGAGGATCGCCGACCTTCAAAGATTTCGTTATATCCGTGATCCGCTCGACCAGCTCGTCGTAAACCGAGGACTCGACATAAACCCGCGACGATGCCGAGCATTTTTGTCCCTGGGCCCCAAAGCCTGAACGGGTAATGCCCCAGGCGGCGCGCTGTAAGTCTGCATGGCGCGACACGATCACCGCATTCTTGCCTCCCATCTCAAGTATGGTCGGCTTGGGATAGCGGGAATGGGCAGCTTGCCGAAGAATTTTCATCCCGGTACGGTGAGAGCCGGTGAACGTAATGCCGTCCCATTCCTGTCTGCGGACCAGCGCTTCTCCAAATGTGTCATTCTGGCCCGTCACGTAATTGAAAACGCCATCGGGAGTGCCGGCATCGCGGAAACATTCCGCAAGCAGCCGAACAACCCACGCCGTCTCGGGAGACGGCTTGGTAACGACCGTATTTCCCGTGACCAGTGCCGCGCCGGCCGGTCCACAGGTGAGCGAGACTGGAAAATTGAAAGGACTGATGATGAGCCACACGCCATACGGCTTGCCCACGCTGCGGTTGATCACTACATGACCGTCCAGGGTCTCGCTGACTAAGGGTACTATGTACCCGTTATTTCTCTCCATGTTGTCGCAAGCGCTTCGAAGCAACTCGACACCTTCCTGGACGTCACCAAGAGCCTCAAGACGGGTCTTACCGACGTTCAGGACAGTGGCTACGGCCAATTCATATATTCTTTCCTCGATTTTGTCTGCCGCACGCCGTACCACAGCCACCCGGTCGCGCCAGTGAGCATGGCCCCATTCACGCCACGCATTCTTTGAACTTCTTAGAGCAGATTGTGCATGAGCGGCCCCACCCGCCTGCAGACCTGCCAGCAGACACGTGGTATCGATGGGAGATCTATTGTCAAAGGTACGGGAAGCGAAGACGTCCTTGTTATCAATGATCATTCCGCAACTGTTCCCGAGCTTTTCCTTAAGCCTCTTGACCGCCGCCTCGAAGTGCGCATGCACTTCCTCCGGTGGATTGAACATAGAGGCATACGTCAGCTTGAAAGACGATAGCTGGGGCTCGCTTACTTCAATACTGGCATCTAAGGGGGGCACTTTCTCCTCCGGATAGCCACGGTGCACACTAGGTGCTGCCTAGCAGCATGAAAATGGAACGATCGAACCGCTCGCGCGCTGCATCCACGACCGGCGAATGATGGTACAATTCTGCCCGCATTGTCAAGGAGTGCGGTACTCATGAACAGCGATCTACTATTCCTGCGCCAGAACATTCAAGTAGAGCCCCTGGTAGATCGCTGGTATGCGTGGCCACACCTCATTGCCCCCGCTACCTTCGCCAGAAATGTTACCGAGCGTCACCTTAGAATCATGGACTCGTATATCAACCAGCCACAGCTACATGCGAGTGCGGTCAAGAACCCGAAGATGCTGGGCGGGCCATTCATAGACTACCAGGGCAAGCGTGTGGATGAGATACGGGCCTTGCGTGACCGCACGAAGACGGAACGTAAGCATCTGCTGGAATTATCATCAGCCCTGGGCGCTCTTGATGCATTGCTGATGAACAATGCCAAGGGCTTCAGCATGCATCCCCTATATGACAAGGTCCCGCAAATCCTCAAGGGCTACGTGGAGTTGGTTTATGATCGGAATAACCAGCCCTCATTCCGATTGATTGAACCCCTGCTATACAGGAGCCGTTATTATGACCGGTCGCTGCAGAGCCTGATGCTGCAGACCATCAGCGGCGACGACAGGCCTTTTATATTGAGTACTCCCCGGCTGGATTCCGACGATGCGGTGCACCTGGGCATTGCTTTTGACGAACCTGCGGTCGATGAGCTATTCAGGCTCAAATCGAGGCCGCGGCGCTGGTCTGAGATCAGGGAGAAGTTGCAGCTCGAGGATGTAGAAGCCGAAAGGCTGAAAAGGTTTTTCACTACTGAGCAGCCTGGGCCCTATAAGCCGTACGACGGTCCGGGGGCGCGATGGCGCTATTTTGGCCATGCATGCATTCTGGTTGAGGCCCAGGGGATCAGCATCCTGGTTGACCCTGTCCTGAGTTACACCTACGAGGCTGGGATATCGCGTTACACCTATCTAGATCTGCCGGATAGGATTGACTATGTTCTGATCACGCACAATCATCAGGATCACGTCCTTTTCGAAACGCTGCTCCAGCTGAGGCACAAGATCAAAAACATTCTGGTCCCTCGAAACGGCAGCGGGCAGCTTGAGGATCCTTCGTTGAAACTCCTTCTAGAAAGCTGCGGCTTCAGCAATGTCACGGAAATGACCGAGATGGAAGCTTTAGTGAATGGGGAAATCCGGATTACCGGGCTTCCATTCTTTGGCGAGCACGCCGACCTCAGCGTGAATACAAAATTGGCCTGGAATATTCGGACCCGGGAGTGTTCGCTCGTATTTGTGGCCGATTCCTGCAATGTTGAGCCGGAGCTTTATCGCCATGTGCAGCGCGAGATAGGTGAGGTCGACGTGATTTTCCTCGGAATGGAATGCGACGGCGCCCCTCTTTCGTGGATTTATGGGCCACTGTTGACCGGTCGCATCGATCGCGCAATGGACGAGTCCAGGCGGTTATCAGGCTCGAATTGCGAGCAGGGTATGCGCATCATCGAGACCTTCGGCTGCAAAGAGGCTTATGTCTATGCGATGGGTCAGGAGCCGTGGCTCAATTACATCATGAGTATTAAGTATACGAGCCACTCCCGGCCGATTATCGAATCAAACCTACTGATGGAGAGATGCAGAGAACGGGGAGTCGTTGCGGAGAGGCTGTTTGGGGAAAAGGAAATCATGGTGCAAGGAGCCAGGGCGGAGGCCCAGGTCACTGGGCGGATTGCGTGACAAGCGACAAGTTTGCTCCAGGAGCTCTTAGGCAGCACAACGCCTGCGCGGGGAAGGTATCGGTCAATCAGTTGAAATCAAGATGTGACAGGAAGGAACGTTGGTCTATGGCAAGCTTTGGGACGGACGTGGGGCCGCGCTGGTGTGAACACCTTGGGAAAGGAGGCAAAGCAGCGCTGCAGCTGTTTTGCTTCCCGTACGCGGGCGGGAGTGCCGATGTGTACCGTTCCTGGCAGCGGAGCCTTGCGCCAGACTGCGACCTTTGTCTCGTGCATCTGCCAGGCCGGGGCAGGAATATCCGGGAGCAGGCCTTCACCTCGTTGGGGCCATTGGTGCAGGTGCTGGCAAATTGCATTCGTGAGGAAGCAGCAGGCCAGCCATATGCTCTTTATGGCCACAGTATGGGAGCGCTCATTGCGTTTGAGCTGGCGCGTGTGTTGTCGCAGCGAGGCATCCGTGGGCCGGAGCATGTTTTCGTGTCGGGCCGAAGCGCGCCCGACTGGCCGAGGAAGAGCCAGCCGATATTCGGTCTTCCGCAGGACGAATTCATTTCTGCCCTCCGGAAACTCAATGGCACGCAACCGGAAGTCCTGGATGACCCCGCGGTATTCAGTCTTTTCGTCAATGTGATGCGAGCCGACTTTGAGCTGGCCGACACTTATCAATTTTGCCCTCGCGAACCGCTAGCTTGCCCCATCACGGCTTATGGCGGGCTGGATGATGAGCATGTACCGGTGGAGAGCTGCTATGCCTGGCGTAAACACACGGTGGCGACGTGCCGGGTGAGAATGTTTGCCGGTAATCATTTTTTCATTCGCAATCCCGGATCCGAATTCATCAACGCCTTGAGAAATGACGTTTTGAGCGCGGTGCCCACAGCGCAATGAACTGCAAGCCCAATATCGCGATCAGTTCCTTGCTGGCCAGCAGTCTCGCCGAGATCCGTGGGAGTCTGGCTCAGTTGTTGCGAGCCGTGAAAGAGCCCGAGATGAAAAAGCAGATCGATCACATAATCGAGCAGCTCGGGAAACTGCAGAGGTCAGCTTCAGCCGCGGAAGAGCAGAAGCGAGAGCCCCGAAAGCAGGTTGGGCTCCCGGGCGGGATCGTCTTCGAATTTCGTGCTCCGTTTTACTACCGGAAGGGAACAGCCGAGCCCCCACTTTGCCCGGACTGTTTCGCCAAAGCTATCACCGCCCCGGTGGGATACCCTGGCGAAAATTGCCCGGAGAGCTGCCGTAGCTGCCTCATCTGTGAAAAGCTTTACCCGATTCCAGCGAAGGCAGGGGAACAAGAGGCTGGATGGGAGATTCCCGTTCGCGGTTCATGCTAAGGCCAACCCCATTGCTGCAGGTGAGCTTCGACTGACTCGAATGATCGACTTTCCGGGATTTGTCAGCAGAGCGTGCTGACCCATCGTGACGCGCGTCCCGTCCACCAACACGCCAGCGATGCAGGCGCGATGGGCAGCCAGAAGATCAGCGAGCGGGCTCTGCGGAGCATCTTCCATTTGCAATAACAGGTTCAGTTCAGCCAGACAACAGCTGGACATCGCTATCCAATGCCAAAGCGCTGGTTCGACTGGGAGCCCTGCCCGTGAGGATCTGTCGCTGCTGCGATTCGCCTTGCCAGGAAAAGTCCGGAGAGATTTGCGGACGCATGGGCAACCAAGAGCCACCACAGGCTATGGGTGAGCGCGAAGCCGACTCCGAAGGCGAGCCCAATGATCATCGTCCGCACCACTCCGACGGCACCCTGATAGAGATGTCCAAGGCCGAAAAGTGCAGATGAACCGAGAACCGCGCCAGGAAGTCCAAGCGGCAACGTGAGCACTGTGATCAAATACCCGCGATAGAGGAGTTCCTCGCAAGCACTCCCGATGATAGCTGCCACGGGATAGATGGTGTACTCAGCGGAAGTCTGCGGAAGCATTTCGAAACTGCGCAGCCGACGAAGGCGTTCGCGGGTCGCGTTTAGCTGCTGAGTTGAGCGTCTGCGGAACTGGACGGTCGAAACGTAGTAGCTTATTACCAGCAAAGCAATAGCGAAGCCGAGTAGCCCCGGCTTTCCGACCGGCACATCGAAACCCAAGTCGGCGAAAGGTCGACCTGCTCTTCTCCAGGCAAGCAGGACGAAGAGGGACAGCGCTAGCCCGCGAATCGCGATTAAGGTGTAGCGCCGGACCCTCGCACGGGCCGCCACGCCAGGGTCGCGGTAAAGCTTGCCAGAGATCAAGGACCAGACTGGCAAACCAAAGCAGACGACACCGAGCAGCAGCATGTCCATTGGAGAGGTGGGCATGTAAACTCCCTGCGCTGCGGTATTATAGAATGTGATCAAGTGATCACATTTAATCACGGCAGAGGAACTAATGTCAAAATCGAGCAGGGGCTGCCAGGAACCTAACTCCGCCAGCGACGCACCGCTGCCCACCCGGCAGAGCCGGAGTGCCCGGACAACCGAGAGGCTTCTCGATGCTGCCGAACGGATTCTGCGTGAACGGGGTGCAGATGCCGCGACCTTACGCGCGATTGCGGATCGGGCCGGGATGTCGATTGGCGCAGTTTATCGCCGTTTTCGAAACAAAGATGCGGTACTCCGGGCGGTGTACAGGCGGTTCTTTGCCAGGGTTCGGAACCGCAATCGGCGAGCTCTTCACGAGGCGGCGTCAAGGCAGGCCGGAACCACACAGCTGCTGGAAGCAGTGGTGAGGGGGATCGCCGAGGGCTATCGCCGGCACAAGGACCTTCTCAGACCGCTTGCATTGTACGTGCGAACGCATCCTGACCGGGCGTTTAGAGGGAGAGCCCGGAAATTGAATGCAGCGGTCTTCGCGGACCTGCGGCCGCTGTTGATGAACACTCAACCGGGGATTCGGCATCCGCAACCGGAGATTGCGGTTACGTTCGCAGTTTCCGCGATCGCAGCGGTATTGCAGGAGCAGATTCTTTTTGATGATGTAACTTCGCTTCCGCCTCTGGGAGATCACGAGTTGATCTGCGAAGCGGCCAGAATGATGCGTTCCTATCTTGCTGGTTGTCCGTCCAAAACTGACGCTGCAACACTCGAGTCGTCGAATGTCAGCAGCTGAATTGGGAGTCCACTCCAGGGTTGCGGTTCCATCATCTCCGTCATTGCGCCATTACGGACTTGGCTGAGTCCCAATCCAGCGATTCCACGATCATGGACATGGCTGGCCATGTTTCCCCGCAGAAGCTGAAGCACTATTCGCACATCCGGCGTGAAGGCCGGGCGTGAGGGGCTGGAAACGCTGGCGCGGATTAACCCGCTCTCCCGGTTACGTCACAAACCACGTCACAAGCGCTCTCTGGTGGCACTGGGCGCTCAATCCCGAAGTCATTGAAGCGAAGGAACTTGATTTTTGGTGGAGCTAGTCGGGATCGAACCGACGACCTCATCGTTGCGAACGATGCGCTCTCCCAGCTGAGCTATAGCCCCACATGTGAAAGGAAGAACTCCCTTATTTTACCAATGTCGTTGAGATCGGCAAAATCAACGCGCAAAGGGTAGCGAGCGGATGAGGAACGTGGCTCTTGATGCGCGCACGGATCTGCGGGCAAAGCATGATTGTGCGACAACAGAACGGCCGTTGTGCGATCCGCAACGGCCGAATCTATCCGCTCAGCAGAGCAGGAAGACTTATTTCACCGCGAAGTAATAAATGTACGAGTCGTCACTTCCCGCAGCGATACCGGACCCGTTACTGGACAGTTGCATCGGCCAGCTCATGTTGCCGGTTTTGAAGCTGCCGACTTTGGTGCCGTCAGCCTTGAAAAGATAAAAATCTCCGGGGCTCCCATCGGGGTATCCGTCAGCAGCAGTGACGAAGGTTGCAGTTGAATCAATCGAGGTGCTGTTGGGGCTGTGCTGCGTTGGTTGTGACCAGAGTTGCTTCGCCGATGTTGTCTGGCTCGAGAAAAGAAACAACTTTCCGCCTCCGGTTGCATTTCCGACTGCAGAAATAGTCAACCCATCATCAGAAATCGAGACTGACCTGCAGTCCTTGCACCCGGTCATCGGCGCAAGCCACGTCGGGTTCATCGACGGAGCGAAATGCGATGTCGCGAAGTAACGCAGATTGGAATCGCTGGCCGCGACAGCAAGTGCGGAGCCGTCCGCTGACATGGCGACCCACCGGATCGCGCCACTTGGCATTTTCCATGAACCGGTTGAGCCAAAGTTGCCATTGTTGTTCTTGATGAGGTTCACTGATCCCTTGTAAGTCCCATTCCCAATCCATTGCCCGTCGCCGGAAATGGAAACGGCCACCACACTGTCATGAGGCGCGGTTGGGACGAGTACTTGTGGCGGGTTCCACACCAATCCAGTGCGCGAAAACAGATACGTTGCGTCAGCGCCGGCGACCAGATAGGAGCCGTCCTGGGAAAACGCCACCATGTTCACGCGTACTCGTGTGGCATGGCTGAACACGCGCTGGCCGGTGCCTACGTTGTAAATGTAAACGAAGCCTTCGGCCGGTCCCATTCGGCCGCAGCTTGCCGCCCACTTGCCATCGCGCGAGATCGCTACCCAATACACACCTTCGGTCGCCTGAAACACGTCTTTCCAAAGCGACTTGCCGGCAGCATTCCATGCGAAGGTGCCTACCGTGAGCAGTTTTGCATCGGCAGGGCTGTGCTTTGCACCGGCGGCGTATTGGAAAAAGTAACTGCCGGCAATCACTGTGCTTCCATCTCCAGAGATAGCGACCGAATTGATGTATTGATCATTCGGTTCGGGGGAGCGCTTCCACTTTGGTTTGAATGCGATCTTCTTCTGAGTGGCTTTTTTTGCTGCTGTGTGCATTATCCTCTCTCCTTTTGCGCCTGTTCTCAAAGAAGCCGCGACGTCATGCTTGCCTGTACAAGCGACGCCGCTGCTTGATTTCGCTGCCGGCGAATCCGACTACTTCAACTTCGTCGCAATGGTCGGGAACCTGCAGACGGATTTCTCGGTCGCCTGTCACCATCCTGCCGGGACAAGCAGGATGCCCATCAACGAAAACATCGATATGGTCCAACCCGGCGGTATTGATCGTCAGCAGCCCGTTGTGGCGGGTTACCTCCAATCGCGTCACCGGCATGGACGCCAGGATGCTGGCGCAATGTTCAATCAGATCCTTGTTCCCTTTGAATATGTCGCGGTTGGTCATGGAGTAAGGTTGGCCCGCGATCCCGCTGTCCTCAATCAACACTCCATCCGCATCGCCGCTCCTCACGGCCCGGCGCAGCGCCATGGTGAAATTTGCGCCATGCGCCAGCAGCGGCAAAGGAACACCGGCCGGCTGCATGGCTGCGCTCAGATCATCAGAGGTCCACACATTTGCGCCGCCAGCACCCGTAGCTTCGCCGATGCAAATGATCGGACCGATTCCGTTATCTGCGATTCCGGCACTGAAGAGGTCGCCAGCCGAGTACGTGTTGGCGTCCACTACCGCCACCACGGGCCCACCATAGAACTGTCCCAGATCGTTGCACTGCTCAACGGTGGTGATTGGCAGATACGTGGAATACGGCTCACCCGTGGCGGGGGCGCTTTCCAGTGAAGATTTCCAGGGCCCAAGCTCACTGTCATTGAATCTTGCGCCTGCCATGGCTCGAGTCAGTGGTGTGGAGCGCAGGGCGAATTTGGTTGGGCTGATCTGGTTGGGCGTGAACAATTGCAGCATGCGCTCGGCCGCCCAGATGAACCCGCCGGGATTATCGCGCAGATCGATAATCAGCCCTGTATCCGGTAGCCCGTCCAGCAATTCCTTGGCGGCCTCGATGAATTCGGTGTCGCTGTCGACATCGAAGCTCCAGATTCGCAGGTACCCGAATTTGCCGTGCCGGGTGGACTCAGTGCGCGCGGTCAGGAAGTCCTTGTAACGCTCTGCCAACCGGTGTGCATGCGAGTGGACGGCGGGCACGTTTGCCCGCTCTTCTTCCCAGAGCGCCGGATTGAATAAGAGCTTTTTGGCGCGTCGGACTGCCTCTGCCGCTGGGTTGATGGCCCTGCGGCTGCGCATGGCGCCGCCGCGACCAGCAGTCGGAGCGCGACTGGGAAGCACCACTCGCCATGGCAACCGAACTTCTCGGTCTTTCTTCTTCAAATCGGTGTAGCCGATATCAACCCAGTACTCATCCGGCGGTGGCCCATACTCAAGTGACCGAAACGTGAGCGACTCCAGTGCTCGTGCGCGTCGAGCATCCGGGCGCCCTCCCGTTTCGCTGTCCGCATGAAGGTCCACGGCGCGGTCAAACGGCACGCCGTTCCACCAGTTCAGGGTTACTCCGGGTTCGAAGTGTGGATCGCCCACCAGCCGCTTGTCACTGACCTTGGAAACCACATAATGACACTTGTCAGAACGACCGTAAGCTTCCACCAGAAACGGCAGCGTTGCCACCGCGTTCTGAATGCTGTGCGGACCCGAATATTGAGTATGGGCGTCGCGCAACCGATTGATGAGAAGGATGAGCTCTCGGTGAAACTGAATATCGGTGAGAGCTGGGACCTGCTCCCGCAGGTGCTCGATCGCGCGGATCGGGTCGAAGCCATAGAGCGCTCGCTTCAACGGCAGGTGTGCGTATGCACCATCAAGCACCTGGCTCCAGGCATCCAGGATGTCCAGGCGTTCGCCCCACGTGAGTTTCGCCAGTCGCGATTGCAGGGGCCGAAGCGCATCCGTGAGAGCGGTGCCGCGCTGGTGCTCGAGCGTTGATGATTTGGTGTTCTTTGATTTGCGCAGCGGCATCATCAGCTCCCGTAGAATGCGGCGAGGCCATCCAGCAGCCCGCCATGAAAGCCATGTCCGTGAATGTCCTTGAAGAAAGCTCCGTCATGGACGAGCGAAGGAAGAGGAGGGATGGTAACCTTCGCGGGATCAGGTGGCGGCCCTGCGTATGCCAGGGCGCCCCCGTTCGGCATGTCGAGCGCAATTTCAAGAGGCGCCTCTTCGGCGACCAGCGAACCTGCGTAAGCGCGGCGCTGAGCATTTGCTTTTTTCAGGGCGCTTGCGGGATTCTTTCGCACGGCATCGAGGCGGGCAACGATATCAGTCCATTGCCACGCTTTGGACTTGTCCTTGGGGTCGACAATCGCGAGCTTTCGCTTGATTCCTGCTACCATCAAGTTCCCAGCCGGCGATGCCTTGGCCGCAGTCATGGCATCAGCATTCCCGTAGCGAGCCTGGCCGCCGACCACCGTCAGCAAAATGTCGGCTTCAGTGGCATTCACGATCTGGGACCAAACGTCTCCCGCCCCATGCGGGCGCAGAACCGTGACATCCGCAAACGCTCCCTGGACTAGTTGTCCATAAGGTTTTTTCCAGCAGCGTGAGAGAACGTCTCCCGAGTTGGTGGTGATCATGGCAACAAGATCACGATCTTTAAGTCCGAACCCGAGCTTCTTGCCAGCCAACTTTGCCATCTTTATTTCACCAAGAACATGTTTGGTGCCGGAAGGGCCCCAGTCTGAGCCGAGGCATATGGAAACACCACGCGACCGTGCTGCCGGGATGTCTGTTGTAGATCCATATAGCCAGAGGTTGGAAAATGGCGACCAGACAACCCCGCCTGCTTTTGCCTGTTGCCATTCCTTCCAGTCAGAGTCTTTGATCGCGTTGCAGTGGATTCCAATGAAGGTCTTGACCAGGCAGCCTGCATTGAAAATGTCACTGAACTCGCGGGCCACAATGGAGCCGACCTGGCCTTCCGCGCAGTGGTAGATGAAACCGGATCCTTGCGCCATCTGTTGTGCCTTCTTTGCAAGATCCAGCGGCTTCTCCGTGAGCGCCGAGGTGTAGATCAGGTTCGCGTTCGTGGTGCCCGCCTTCTCCGCATCGATGTTGCGCAGCACTGTCTGAGGCGGACGATTGAAAGTGGGCCAGCCCTGAATGGCCGTGGTCCCACCCACCAGGGCGCGAGTTTGAACATAGGCAAGCAACGCCTCCGGATCGGCGTGGGCGAGCACCCATGACGTCCAGGTGATACTTGACTTATAGCTGGGCGCATTTGTCCAGTCGTTGTGATGGAGAAACGGTTTCTTCTGGGTGGGCTCCGACCACAGCGGCAGTGCATTGTAACCGAGATGGTTGTGCAGATCGATAATCCCGGGAATTACCAGAGCGTTTCCTACATCGACCACTGGAGCATTCGAAAAGCCCGCTGGAGGTTTGGCACTGCCCGCGACCACCGCATCGATGAGTCCGTCATCGCCGAGATACACGTTTCCGGCAAGCGTGGCTGAAGGATCAGTCTTGCTCATGGGGACTATACGTCCCCGGATCACCAACGCCATTGCACCTCCTGCACGGTGCTGCGTAAAGCTGATTTCCTGCAATCTGCAAGTTTAGGGGATGCCCTGCAACTTAGTCATCGACCAGAACCTCTTCTAAATCTATGACGGCCCTGAGACGCACTTGTTGGGAGACTCTCAGTTCTATAGTGACACTTGCGAGTGTTACGTTACGACTTATTTGACCCGAGCTGACGCAACCGGAAAATTCGCCTCCATATGGCACGACCCACGACCCGGCGAGGCCGGCCATGCGCCGAGCCGCGCGTTTCAGGAGCAGAACGGGTTGCGCCAGCCCGCGAAGCTATTGTCGTCACGGTGGCAGTACCGACATTGACCATGTGTGCACTGCTGAATCGTTTGAAGCTCCCGTGGTCTTGAGAACAAAACGCCACAGCCGGGGCAGGTTGTGGCGTGAGTGTTACATGTGGGCGCCTGCGGGTGCTGACGCTCAGACTTGAGTTCGGCATTTGCTCTGCCATCGCTGCTGAGCAATGGCCGGCGCTGCCAAAAGGATTTCCATCTATACTCTTCTTCGTGCCCGGAAAAATGTGATCCAGATCACAACCAACACCGGCCAGTCCCGCCTTGCGGTGTGCGTTACATCAAAGTCAGCCGCTCACACATAGGCATAAGATGTCTGGGAGCGGGCGTTTTCAGGTAAAGTGAAAGGTCACATCTGCAATGGTTTCTCCTGGCAATCTCGAACTAGCCCTGGCGTCGGCAGCCATCCTTGGCTTCCGCCACGGCTTCGATTACGACCATATTGCCGCCATCAGTGATATCACCAGCATTCAGGCAACTAGCCGTAAAGCGATGCAGCTTGGTCTGCTCTACGCCGTGGGGCACGCCGCGACAGTTGCCATGCTGGGCAGCGCCGTGATTTTCTTTCAGCTCTCATTGCCACATGGAATTGATCGCTTTGCAGAGCGGCTCGTCGGGCTCACGTTGGTTCTGCTCGGAATTTACGTTCTGGGCTCAATGTTTCGCGGCAATTACGTTCCGCGCAGCCGCTTTGTGCTGCTGGTGAACGGGCTGCGCTGGTTGCACTGGAAGGTGCGCTCGCTCTGGCACGATCACGAGCATGCGCGGCCCGCGGTGTTCGGCTACGACGGCCGTTCGGCATTCACTATCGGCATTGTTCACGGCCTCGGGGCAGAGACACCCAGCCAACTCATGATCTTCCTTCTGGCCGCGAACCTGGGCGGATTGAGCAAGGGCTTTCTCGGACTCGGCATATTCATCGTCGGCCTGCTTGCCATGAACACCCTCATGACCGCGATGGCCACGGGACTTTTCGGTTTCAGCTCGCGCATCCCGCGCTTTCAGTACGCGATCACCGCGGTAACAGCGGTATACAGTCTCATCGTCGGAGCCATATTCCTGCTGGGTTCGGCCGCGCGACTGCCGGCCCTGGGCTGAACCGCTCCTTTTTCTCTGAACTCGCTGATCGGATGCCGTGTGTTCCTGCGTGTTATCATCCGCGTTCATGCCTGACATTCCAATAACCATGCGGGCCGTCCAACTCAGCGCCTATGATGGCGCGCCGCAGAGTCTTAGCCTCGCCACGGTGCCTGTCCCGCGACCCGGCCCAGGAGAAGTGCTGGTTCGCATGCATGCCGCTCCCATCAACCCTTCTGACTTGATGTTTGTCCGCGGCCTCTACGGCTTCACCAAGCCTGTACCTGCCATCCCAGGATTCGAAGGCAGCGGAACTGTGGTTGAGAGCGGTCCAGGCCTGATGGCGAAAATGCTCAACGGAAAGCGCGTGGCCTGCGCTGCGGCCGACGCGAACATTAAAGGCGGAACGTGGGCGGAATATTTGGTGACCTCTACAAGAACCTGCATCCCGCTCGGCAAGAGTGTAGATCTCGAGCAGGCTGCAATGATGCTGGTCAATCCTCTTACCGCGTGGGCTCTGATGGAGATCGCCCGCTCGGAAGGCCACAAAGCCGCTGTTCAGACGGCGGCGGCCAGCGCACTTGGGCGCATGGTGTTGCGGCTCGGCCTGCGCTTCAAGTTTCCTGTCATCCATGTGGTGCGCAGGTTCGAGCAGGTCAAATTGCTTGCCGATCTTGGCGCCAGATATGTCCTCGACAGCAGCGATCCGGATTTTGACTCGCATTTGAGAGAGCTCTGCCACCAGTTGAAGGCGACCATCGGCTTTGACGCCGTAGCCGGTTCCATGACCGCCCAGGTGATGCGCGCTCAGCCGCGCGGAAGTCGCCTGCTGGTTTATGGCGGGCTCTCGCTCGAAGCCGCGCAAGCTGATCCCGGATCGCTGATCTTTGAAGAGAAGACGTTGGAGGGATTCTGGTTGAGCGGGTGGTTGCGCAGAAGAAATATGCTTGCGCAATTACGAATCGCACGCAAAGTTCAGGCACTGCTCAGCACAGATCTCAAAAGTGAGGTACAGGCGCGGGTTCCGCTCAGCGATGTCAGTCGTGGATTGGCCGAGTACTCCCAGCACATGACCGCCGGCAAAGTTCTGGTGATGCCGGGCTTGAAATAAAAAGAGCGCTCGCGGACCCCGCGCGGACCCGCGAGCGCTGCAATTGCTCGCGCCTCAAGCTATGTTTCGCGAGCTACAAATCCATCCCGGACTGGACCTGCGGGGACGCCATTCCGGTTTGGGGCATGGGACTAGGGCAAAGCAATCCGGCACGCAAACTGCCGGGTGTACCAGGAGAATCTGCCGCGGCTTGGCTCTTGATGAGGTCATGTAGTTGCAGCAGGGACGTGCTGCCACAGACGGAGCAGGTGTCTGCCGCGTTCGCTGAGATGAATTCGCACTCCGTGCAAAGGATTGCGTCCCGAAGGGGAAGAAAACTGTTTCGGACCAGCGGATTCAGTAGCCGTGACATCTGACCCTCCTGCGCCTTCCTGGTACCTCATCTAATGTTCGAGCCCACGTCGTGCAAGATTTCTATACCACTCGGAATATGCAGGGGGCATGCCAAAGTCGGCTCAGGGATAAGTGGCTGTTAATCAAGTACTTAGCTTAAGTGCAAAAGCACTTGAGTGGGTTCTGGCGACCCAGGGCTGTGTCGGATGGATACAACCATCGAAAAACTCGTCTAGTTGATCTTTCGGCGACCTCGCGTTCTTGCGTTAGCAATTCCAAAGAGGATCGTTCCAACAGCGGCGGTAAGTGCGGGCGCAAACTTTGGATGTTGCACAATCAACTTGGTAATTGTTGTCCGGGTGAAAATCACGGAGCCCGACACAGCCCAGCAGATTAGCGTCAGCACAGGAGCGTAATGGCAGAAAATGGCCACGTCGCGGCCAAGATACAAGCCAGCCAAGGCCCAGACAGGCACAAATAACCGCATCATAGGCTGAGGCCAGCACAACAGGAAACCGGCGAGCGTAAACCCGAAGAACAAGGGCCCATGCACAGCCATCCCGGGCATCCGATAAGCCGAAAAGCCCTGCGTCAATGGAACGGGAGAGCGAAAATAGGAGAAGATCGTCAGGACTAAGTCGGGCCTCCAAAAGGGAGAACGCACGCTCACGACCGATTTTGCGAAGTAAGAAAGAAGCGGAGCCCATCAGAGCTCCGCTAGACGAGGGAGTGCAGGAATCTAGGACATGGTCTGATCTGCGGGAGGCTTGCCGCCACTATGGTCGCCATGGTCGCTACCATGATCACCGGAGTGATCGGGTTCGTTATCACCGGAACCAGATCCTGAGCCCCCAGATGTCGATCCTGAGCCGCCGGAGGAATCTCCCTTACTACCGGAATCGCGGTTTGAGTCGCCGGAGTCGTGGTCGTGATGATCATCATTTCCGGCGCGGAGCTTCTTTATAGACTCGGCGTCATGGTCATCGCCGCGGCCGTCGTGCCTGCCAGGGCGGTCGAGATCGGGACGCATGTCACGAGTGGGGCGTGGCGTCTCTGGGCTGCCACTCATCCCGACACGGCTGGAGAATCCAGCACGGATCATGACGGACCCACCGTTCACGGAATCAAACTGGACGAGCCCTTCGCGAACGTCAACTTCAGTTAGCCCGCCGCGGCTGACTTCAACTTCGAAGATGGTGCCGCGCACTGAAATTACCGCGCTAGGCGTGCCGATCTGGAATCCCGGAGCGCCGCCCAGGCGCTTCTGGATCTCCGCGCGTACCCGTCCGAACATGACCTGCAAGTAGCGCAAAGCACCGCCTTCAGGCTGCTTGAGCACAAGGTTCGTGTTCGAGCGGACCAGGATGTCACTTCCATCAGAAAGCCGAAGCAGCATGTGGCCATCTTCGGTCTTGATCACCGTTTCCGCGGGAAGCACCTCACTACGGATTGCGGCATGGAACGCCTGTCCGGGCAGCTGTATGGAGACCTTGCCCTTGACGTCAGAGACGGTTGCGCCGGCAAAAGGTGCTTTTGTGGGCCCCACATTTTGTTCCTGGGCTGCGGCCAGCGAACAGGCCGCTGCCAGAAGGAATAGCTGTACTGCGATTCGAGTTTTCATTGAGCCACCTCGCTTACTTCGCGGACACCCCGAGGGAGCGTGAACACAAAAGAGGTTCCGGTCTTTTCATCACTGCTTACTTCCACACGCCCGCCGTGCTGCTGGCAGATCCTGCGCACAAAGTTCAAGCCCAGACCCCAACCAGGGATAGCTTCGCTGCGCGAGGGGCGGTAGAAACGTTCAAACAAATTCTTGAGTTCGGAAGCGGGAATTGTTGGACCAGCATTGTTGACCTCGAATTCCATCTCCTGCTCGTGCGAGGTCAGCCGCATCATGACTTCAGTTCCGGCGGTGCCGTACTTGATTGCGTTACTCACGAGGTTCAATAACGCGCCGGCGATCAACGTCTCATCACAGGTGATGAATTCATCGTCGGCATGGATTTCGGTGCGGACGGTCATGCGCGCGGCCGCCGCCAGTGGCCGCACGACTTTTTCCACGTGCTCGGTCATCGTTCGAACGCTGGCGCGCGCCATCTTAAGCGGACGGGCACCGGAATCGAGCCGCAATACTTCGAGATAGGTATTGATCATGGCGACCAGGCGGTTGCTTTCGCGGAAAATGGTGGCGGGTGCGTCACTTCCAGCTGCCTGATTGGGATAACGCATAAGCATCTCCGAAAAGCCCTGGATCGCGATCAATGGCGTACGCAGCTCGTGCGTCACAAAGCTCAGAGCCTCGCTGCGCGCCTGGTCGCGCTGACGCCGAGCCGTAATGTCTTCAGCGATCAGCATGACCGCGCCGTCCTGGGCAAAAGATGTCCAGGGCAGCGGCACCGCATAGAGGTGCCACAGCTCTTCGCCCAGAGGTAATTCGGTTTCCACCCAGGTTCCGCCGGTCTGCGCGACCACAGCGAGTTCAGGCCAGGCGGTGCTGAGCTGCGTGATTCCCTGCAGGGTGTCCGGCGTGGCATTTTGTTTGGCGCAGAACGTTTTCCACGGTGCGTTGCCGAAGCTCAGCTTGCCGTCTTCGCGGTAGACAGCCAAACCTTCGCGCATGGTTTCGAGCAGCGTCTGCTGGAATGCATAGAGTGAAGTGAGTTCGGCCTGCAGTTCGCTGAGCGCGCCGAGCTTCCAATGAAGACGGCTCGACTTGCCCTTGAGGCTGATGGCCGACTGGCTGGCCGGAGAGATTGCCTGATGCAGCTGCTGCAATCGGACGGTCACTTCGCGGTCGATGATGAGCAGGTTCTCGAGCTGCGCCAGAGGCGCGGCGAGAACAATGGCGACGATTACGGGTCCGTAAAGCAAGAGGACGTGGACTCTTTCAAAAAGGAAGAATGTGCCCCCGTAACCGGCAGCGAGGAGTCCGAGCAACATGGCAAGTGACCGCACCCCGGGATACCGAACCACCAGCCAGAGCGAAAGTGCGCTGATGAAGATCACCAGTAAAAGCTGCCATCCAATGGCGGCACGTGTGATTACAACACCAGAAAGAAGCGAGTCGAGAACGTTGGCGTTGATCTCCACACCTGGCATGGGAAGCTGAACGCTCACCGGAGTGAAAAGCCGGTCACTCATCTCCACAGACCCGAATCCGATGAGAACTGCTTTTCCCGTGAGCTCCGGCGCGGGATGATTCGAGAGCAGGTCGGCAGCGGAGGCCACCGTAAAAGGTGTGTGCTCTTCGGCCGGGCTGAACTGCCTGCGGAAGTTGATGATCAGAGGATGCGACTCAAGCCGCTCGATGCCTTCACCTACACTGGCTCCCGGTTCGAGCTTCGCCAACTCAGGCCTGACGAACGAAGCAATTTTCAATGCAAAAGCGGGCCGCAGTCCTTCGGCTGCGGGCTCTTCCAGTGGGATGCTGCGGCACAGTCCGTCATCGTCCACGATGGCCTGTACGTGGCCCGTTGCTATTGCGGCGCCGGCAAAGCGGGGCAGCGGATCGATCCACATGCGGCTGTCAGGGGACGAAGAAATTTTGGTGGCCAGCACCACATTCTTCGCGGAGCGGATGGCTGACTCCAAGGCTGCGTCATTGCGTTCGTCTTCGGCTTCGGGGAGCAGGACGTCGAGCCCGATTGCGGCCGGTTTCTGCTGCGACACTGCGTTGATCAGCTGAGCCAGACGCTCGCGCTGCCACGGCCAACGGCCGTAACGGGCGAGGGAGGCGTCGTCGATGAACACCATCGCCACGTGTTGCGACTCGGATTGCGCCGGTCGCATGAAGAAGAACATGTCACTCAGCTTCTTGTTTAGCGTAGCGACCGGAAAGCTCAGGCTGACCAGCAACACCAGTCCCAGCAGCACTGCGTTGAGGCGCAGCCAGCGCCACAGGCTGATGGGGCCCGCTTGCCGGTTTGTGCCGAGCCACTTCATTTCTTTACCTGAAGATCAATGCCGAGCCGCCGCGCCTTCTGGTACAGAGTTTTGCGCTCGATGCCGAGGGCGCTTGCGGCCCGGGATTTATTGCCACCATGCTCCTGCAACACGCGAGCGATGTGCACGCGCTCCATGTCTTCCAGCGAGCCTGCGTTTCCGACTGCGGTGTCGCCGTTTCCGGAGCCGTTGCTATGGAGCGGTCGGCGCTCATTCTCGACGTCTGCCACACCGATCTCGCCCGAGGTGCAGAAGATTGCCAGCCGCTGGACCACGTTTTCAAGTTCACGAACGTTACCCGGCCACGACGCGTTGGTCAGCGCATGCAAGGCTGCATCCGTAATCTTCACCGACCGTTTGTTCTTGTCATTGGCGCGCTTGAGGAAGTGTTGTACTAAGAGGGGAATGTCTTCCCGGCGCTCTTCCAGACTAGGCAGTTTGATCTCGACGACACTCAAACGGTAATAGAGATCTTCCCGGAACTGGCCTGCCGCCATCATCTTGGTCAGATCGCGATTGCTGGCGGCAAGAATGCGCACGTTGATTGGCGTGTACTTGTGTGAGCCCACGCGACGTATCTGTTGCTCCTGAACGGCGCGCAGCAGGTTTACCTGGAAACTGGGCCTGGTCTCGGAAATTTCGTCGAGGAAGAGCGTTCCGCCGTTAGCGGCTTCAAACAGTCCAGCACGGCTGTTGTCAGCGCCGGTAAAGGCGCCTTTTTCGTGGCCGAAAAGCTCGCTTTCCAGGATGTTTTCCGGTAGAGCCCCGCAGTTCACCGGAACAAACGGCATTTTGGCGCGCGGGCTGTGATCATGAATGGCTCGGGCAACGAGTTCCTTGCCGGAACCACTGGGACCAAGGATCAGCACGCTGATATCCGCCGGGGCGACACGAGCGATCGCGCGATAAACTTCCAGCATCTTGGGGGTGCGGCCGATAATCGAGGTCTCGGGGCCGTCGTCTGCCTTGGCCGCGGTTGCCTTAGACTGATGCTGCGAGTTTTGCAGCTTGCGGACAATCGCCAGCAGATCGTCAATCAGCAACGGCTTGCTCAGATATTCAAGGGCTCCCGCGCCGAGCGATTTCGCCACCGTCTCCACGCTCATTTGCGCGGTCATCATCACGCAGGCGCAATTCGGCTGAAGGACCTTGATCAGGTCGAGCACGTTCAGGCCGTTGGCCGTGCCCAGGTAGAGGTCGAGAAAGGCAAGCTGCACTGTTTCCTGCCGCAGCACTTGTTCAGCTGCGTTGATGCTGTTCGCGCTCAGGCAGTCATAGCCTTCGGCGTTCAGAACGGAGGTCAAGAAAGATCTGGCGGAGTCGTCATCATCCACCACCAGAATCCGGAAGTTTTGGTTCGACATGTTTGCTGACATCAGACTTTCTCCGTCTCTAAAAGCGGTAACCCGCGGAACCGCTGACTTCGTTGGCGTGGAAGGCAGCGGTGCTCTGCACCAGCTGGAAATGCGAATAGGTGGCGTCAAACTCCCAGTGGCGAACGAAAAATTCATTGCGGACGAGCATTTCGCCTGCTCCGGTGAAGTCGGCCGCATTGATCTTTTCGCCGCCCAGATAGCCGATATATTCGCCGCGGTAATGTTTGCCCAGCGTCAACCGCAGTCCGGCCGCACCAAGGTGGCTGTGATACTGGCTGGGGCTGAAGTAGCCGTGATTCAATTCCTCTTTCATGTGCAAGTGGCGGAAGGCGTAACCAGTGCCCACGGAAACTCGCCCGCTACCAAACCACTTCATGGCTTCAGCAAACTCGCGCTCGCCACGATTGCCATCGCTCAGGTGACTGAGAAACAAGCTGCCCGTCAGGGCAAAACCGTAGCGGCGGTAGTCAATGCGTGTATGCCAGCCTTCAGCGAGCAGGTCAGCCTGCGCGGCCTCAAGGGTGGGAACCAAAGGGAAGCGGGAGAAGCCACCAGAAATCGTAAGTCCCTTGAGGGGAAAGAGATCAAGATCGCCGGAATATGTGCCGCGGCTGCTGTCGTCAGCAAAACGAACGCCGCCCCCCGACGAGCGAACCGCAAAGAGGCGGCTGGGTTTCCAGCGGAGCTCCTGCCACCCGCCAATCACCTGCGCTGTCGAGACGCCGGTTCTCCAAAGGGAAGTCTCTTCCATCCGCAACCGCGTGCTGAAGTTGCGACCCAGGTCGTAATTCATCCCCTGAGAAGAGTAGAGCGAGTGATTGCCGGAACTGTCTGAAAAATACGACGAGCCCGCCTGCACTCGACGATACCGGCGTGGCAATTCAGGGTTTTCGGTCTGATTTGCCTGCAACGCGTCCTTGTACTGCTGCAGGAGCAGGCTGGCGGGATGCTTTGCCAATGCCTGATCCAATTGCGCGCGCGCTTCATCGCGGCGTCCTTGAAGCGCAAGATTGTGAATCAGACCAAGCGCAGCCGTCTCGTCCGCGGGATTGGCCTCAAGCAGGTCGCGATAGATTGCATCTGACAGACGAAACGCCTGTCGGTATCCGTAAAGCTGCGCCAGCGCGAGTTTTGCTTCGCGGTTCTTGGGGTCCTTTTGTAGGACGCCCTGGACGGCCTGCATCGCCAGCTTGTCTTGTTTTTGATAGACGTAAATGCGGGCAAGTTCGAGTTCGAGGTCGGTACTATCAGGAAACCGGCGCAGTCCTTCCTGGACCGTGTTCAAGGCTTGCGGCGCTGCGTGCAGATCCAGCAATTGCTCGCATTGCACTACTATCTGCGCGGGATCGGCCGGAGGCACACTCTGGCCGTGGAGCGAGCACGCGACCAGCAATATGGTGGCCTGAACGAAGTATTTCATCTGCTTTTGTCCTGCCTTAACCGAAGACAGGGCATCCAGTCGACAGACGCAATCTGCTGGCCAACCCGGAGTGTTTTAAATCCAGCAACTTACCCGCTCGTTTGGAATCAAGTGAGTAGTAATGACATAGCGGGTGTATCAGATTTAAACATAGTTGCTGGATCACGGCTTATGTATTTAGGACGAGGCCGAAGGTAATCGTTTGAGCTGTGACAACTGAAGCTGCGTCAGTGACGGGGTGCCTCTTGAGCTGTGACAAGTTGTCACAGCCAATATGAACCCTTTTTACTATGCGCCGCGTTTTCAGCAGCTTACGTTGTCTTTTTGTTTGGCTTACCGGGTGCAGATAGGAAAGGCAGACGGGACGCTAGTTGGAGCGCAAAGCAAAGAAAGACCGGCAAAAAACTATAGGTCGCATTAAGTGGTGGGGCTTGGCGCTGATAGCAAAATGAGCCAAAGCAGTTAAACAGGAAAGAAGGACGCCCAGTTCAAATAGGCGCAGGTTGGGCACGGAGAAGGTGACAAGCGCCGGGTGTTCTTCTTACCTGAGTTGTTGAAGCAGTTTTCCGGATACGAAAGGCTACCTGGCCGTGCCTTTCGTCAATGCAAGACGGAAAGTCGGGTCAGAGGTGATGCCAGACCCGAGCCAGAAGCGTGCTGCTTCTGGTGGCAACAGATGTAGTAAGACAAACGCGCAGAGATACAACCTCCTTTTCTCAGGGTGTGGGTAGTAACTTTTAGGGGCGGCGAAAGCCGCCCATTTTTTTACTCTGATTTTGGTTTGGCAGCCCAGGTGCGCTGCAGAGGATGGGCTTCAGTGTTGAAGACGACTTTGTTCAGGTCAACTGTTTCGCGAGGCGCGAATAGCAAATAAAGATATTTCAGGGTCTCGGCGAGGAAATAACTGGGCATCAGGTCCGCTCTGTCGCGGGTGGTCACGTTGCGCAGCACGGTGTAGCCGGCATCTGTTTTGCAGCAGCGGGAGAGGCTGAGCAGAAAATTCGACGCCATGTCCTGATAATTTTCGTCCTTCGTGTAAAACGAAAGGTAGTAAGCCGACTCGATGATCTCGGGCCGCAGCACATAACTGGGGTCGAGCGCTCTCATCGTTGTGTAGTCGATCTCCTCCGGCTCCACGCCGAAGCTGGTCCACATTTTGTAAGCGGAATCTTCCAGACGCCGCGCGCGCTGAAGGTCGCCGCTGCGGGCAAGCACAGCAGGGAAGAAGGCATCCAGGGCACCGAATCTGGTGCTGACACGCTTGCCTGTGTTCATGTCGGCCTGACCATACCAGAGGCCACGTTTTTTGGAATCGTCCTCCAGATACTTGTTGATCGCATTGATGCTGGCCTTCCACATGTGTTCACAGTCTTTGTCGCCGAACAGCAGCCAGGACTTCAGCAGATACTCATAGTAGGAATCGATTCCGCCGCTGATGTGGCTGGTGGTGTCCACCCACTGGCCGGTTTCAACATTGATTGTCGAGCCGACGAGGCCAAGTTTTGTCCGGCGGACATAAAGTTCACTGAGCGCCCGCTTAGCCTTGTCGTAGAAGACAGGCTTGCCGCTGATTTTGCTGAGCGTGCCGAACTCGAGCAGCAATGTGCCGATCTCCGCGGGATTGCTTATGGCATCGCGTGTCTTGCCCGTCTTCAAATTCACGAAACGATACGGCATGCCAGTGGGTGAATTGAATGCCGGCAATAGGCGGGTGCCGAGATCCTGGGCTAAAGTGAGGAGCCGCTCATCCCCTGTCAGTTGATAACCGCTCAGCAGGCCGCCCAAAAGGCGAATGGTGACTTCGAAAACCTGGACTTCGATGTCCTTGTCGAAGGAAAGATTTTTGGCGATCAGCTCGCGGGTGTCATCGGCTTCTTTTGTCAGGCCCATCAGGATCATGGTGTCCAGCGAGTCCACGGGCGTCATGTAGAGTGACGCGCCGTACCAGTCGTGATGGGATTGGCTCAGCGGCCTGAGTTCATCATGACCGGCCGCGTATTTCTGGTAGGAGTTCCAGGCGAAAAGAAATTCTGAGCGAACCTCCTTAGCCATGGGGCCCGGGTCAGCGGGGACACGAATCGGCTGCGCATACAAATGGACGGAAGCCGCAAACAAGAGCGGCAGAGAGAGCACGCACACCAGGGATGAACGGCGCATGATGCCGTTAATCATAATGCAGGCAGAAAGAGAGGTGCAGCCTTTACCGCTGCACCTCCATGTTTTTCGACCGTGCGAACGACTTATTTATTGATGTCCTCTTTGCCCTCAAGCCGCTTAGCAAGGCCGTCGAGCGCGCCCTTAAATTGATCAGGAGCGACGGCGCTCGCCAGTTTCATCTCTTTTACGGCCTTATCGAAATTGCCTTCCGAGCAGGCAATGCGCGCGGCTTCATTGTGTGACACCCAGTGATCCGGGAATCTTTTGATATTCACCCGGTAAAGATTGAAAGCTTCCTGCTGTTTGCCTTGCTGCTGCAGCTGCCGGCCATAGCCATGCAACTGGATCGCATTGGCCAGCGAGACTGCTTTCTCCTTGACTGGCGCGGCATCTTTGGACCGATTGAGCGCTTCCAGGATTTGCGACTTCGTCATGAGGTTTTCAAAGCGTTCTTCATTCTGGATGGAGCGATCAGAGTCACGCAGCGCTTCTTCCAGATTTGTCTTGCTGGTGAGGAAGTAGCTGGCCGCTTCGTCCCATGCTTCCCATGTGTACTGTGCGATGCCTCGCATCTGGTGATGCAGGCTATCCGCCACGACGTCGTCCGTCTTCACCTCGACCTTGAAGGGCACAGCAACCTTCTCCCAGAACATGGTTACGGTTGTGGAGTTCGGCTTAATGTCAGTGAAGTCGTAGGTTACAGCTTCGTGCATGTCGCCGGTTTGCGGCTTTACGGTAACGCGCAGTGCGTCCTCTTTCTGGTCATAGCTGAAACTGCCCCATGCGGTGCTGGCCCTGGAGAAGATCACGATCCATTCGTTTTCATTGGGAATCATGTGCAGGCCGTAAATGCCTTTTGCCAGGGGCTTGCCTTCAATAGTCACAGGATCAGTGAACTCGATCGTGGTGTTTTCATTGGCGCCGGCGCGCCAGACTTGGCCATAAGGAACCAGTCCGCCCCAGACTTTGCGACCATTGATCAATGGGCGATGGTAGTTGACGGTGATGTCAGTGATGCCGACGCGCTGCACGACTGTAGCGTGCTGGCTGGCGCGGGGAAGGTTGAGAAGCGCTGACTGCGGGAACGCGGCTGGCGCAGTGGCGACCACAAAAGCAATCGCCAAAAGGGCTGGGGAAAGGTGCTTACGCATAGGGCTGCTTGCCTCCGAACCAAATGTTTGCGGGACCAGTGACCTAGGCTTGGACGCAAGACAGTTGAGGAGGTGAGCAGTCGATGGGCCCAATGGCACGGCATCAGGCCCACAAGAACTTAGTTTTCGAGCTGGGCGTCCATGGTGATTTTGGCGTTCAGAAGTTTGGAGATGGGGCAGCCCTCCTTGGCGTTTTTTGCGGCTTCATCAAATTTGGCTTTGTCGGCGCCGGGAATCTTTACCTTCACCTGAAGATGGCTGGAGGTAACGGCAAATCCGCCGTCGACTTTTTCAAGCGTTACCGTGGCGGTAGTATCGATTGACTGGGCAGTCATTCCGGCATTGCCCAGCTGTGCGGACAGGGCCATGCTGAAACAGCCGGCGTGCGCCGCGGCGATCAGCTCTTCCGGATTGGTGCCCGGCTGGCTTTCAAAACGGGTGGCGAACGAATAGGGCGTTTGCTTAAGAACGCCGCTGGTCGAGGTGAGCGTGCCTTTGCCGTCTTTGAGGCCGCCGCTCCAATGTGCGCTTGCATTTCTCTGCATGAGAGTCTGACTCCTTACACAATAAATTCAGCAAAAATTGTAAATGCTGGAGCAGATCGAAGCGCTCTGCCCGGCTACGTGGCATTCGTGATTTCAAGCCTGATTGCTGCCTCGCCCGGGACGTACCTGACAGCTTCAAGACACCTAACCAGGGCGTTTGAAGCCGGCAGCTCTGAGGCGGGATAGGTCGTTTCGAGCGCGATAACCCGCATGCCTGCGGCGCGGGCTGATGCTATTCCGGCAGGTGCATCTTCAAATACCATACAGTCCCGGGGCGCGAAGCCCAGCAGTTTCGCCCCTTTCAGGAAAGGTTCAGGGGAAGGCTTGCCATGGATCACATCATTGGCGGTGATCATATTGCTCGGAACAGGAAGGCCAGCGTAGCGCAGCCGTGCCTGGGCGAGCGGACGCGTGGCAGAGGTTACGACGGCATAGCGGTCCGGCGGCAGGCTGGCCATGAGTTGGAGCGCGCCGGGAAGCTGTACCACTCCTTCGCGATCGTCAATCTCCATTTGTTCTATTTTGCGGTCCTCGGTTTCGGCGTCGAGCTCGGGAGCAAGAGCGCGAACAGTTTCAATGCTGCGCCGGCCATGGGCCTGCTGAACGGTCCACTCCGGGTCCAGGCCACGTTCCCGTGCCCAGACGGTCCATACTCGGGAGACTGCCGGGGTGGAGTCCACCAGGACGCCGTCGAGGTCGAAAAGCACCGCCTTACATTCAAAGACCACTTTCCAGCATAACAGGCAAAAAATCTGCGCGAAGTCTTTGTGCAACTCTGCTCGAAGCTGAGTGTTTGTACTGCGCTTGAGCGCAGAAGTGTGCCGACTGCTGGTTGCTGGACACGGCTGCGCGGCAGGTAGCATAATCGCACCGAGTAATGATTAGCGGCTGAGGATGGATAGTTGTTGGGATTCGGGGCTCCTGTACTGTGCGGTCCAGCCACGGCCCAGATTTTGTTCGGGGAGACTATTTTGAGAAAAACAACACTTTTACTCTTGCTGGTTTGCCTCTTTGGATTCGCAGTAATTCCGGCTCGCGCACAACAGTTCGACCTTGCCTTCGGGGTAAGCACGATCACTGCGCCAGATGCCGATGTCATCACGGGAACTCCGAGTCTCAAGGGCGGCGCCTATCTGAGCTTCGGGGGCGACTTCCTCTTTTATCATAATTTCGGGGTTGCGATTACGGCAGCATGGCGTGCACACGAGAACATCGACCAAAGCGCATTCCAACCTTTTCGTCCCATTTTTTACGAGTTCAACGGAGTGTACCAACCGCCGATGGGCAAGCGGGCGCAGGCCGATTTACAGGGCGGCATCGGGTTTCAGAGCACCCGATTCTATGAACCCTTCTTCACCTGCGGCACGTTCAGCGGTTGCACAAACTTCAGCAGCAGCAACCACTTCATGGTGAACGTGGGTGGCGGCGTGAAATTCTACGTCACACCGGCTGTGTTCATTGAGCCAATGGCGCGCTTCTATTTCGTTCACAACAACTTCGAGTTTTCGTCTGGACACGCGCA
>DATAEJ010000037.1:0-22167 GCA_036258095.1 Candidatus Angelobacter sp.
ATCTCCAGTTGCCGATTTCGGGTTACATCGCCACGCCGGACGCGATCGACCAGAACGTTCGTGTGATTCCCAAACTTTTTCTGAGTGCAGGCGGCGGGCCGAGCAGCGGTGTAATCCCGTCACTCACCTTCCGCAGCACCAATCCGAGCCACATGTTCGGTGAAGTGGCGTTCCAGGACAACACGCCTTCTCCGGGCCAGGACATCTGGGCGATGCAGCAGGATTTCCTGATGAACCACACGGAGAGCCTGACGTTCCGCCGCCGTGGCCAGGAGGTAATGCAGTTTTTTCCGCTGGGACCACAGGGATCGAATGTGCTGACGACGTTCTCGGGAACCCGTATTCGGTTTGAACGCTCCGGGCCGTACCCGATCGAATTCCGCGACACTTCCTTTGCTGCGCCGAATGGCCTGTGGCGCATGTTCACATCGCAAGACTGCTGGTTTCTCGATAAGAACACAGCGGTGGCAGGAGATTTCTCGTCGCATAACCCAGTATTGCAGACCTGCGCTGATGGGACGCTGGTTACGCCGGGCCTGCGGATCAACAGCGTGCTCGTTTCCAACAACGATTTGAGTGTGAGTTCGGGCGGGAACATTATGCTGACCAGCGCGCCGGGAAGGAACATTCGCTTCAATTCGGGCGCTGCGAATTTGTTCAATGCGCCGATCGCGGTTGGCACAAGCACACCGCTTGCAAAAATTCACGTCGCAAGCGGTGGCAACCTCCAGGAAGCTATTTTCGAGAGCCTTTTCAACGCGAACGAAGGTGTGTCCATCCGCAATTCAGCGCAGAACTGGGCGCTTGGTGTTCGAGCCGACCTTGGGCAGGCGTTCAACCTGCGGAGCATCACCACAGGCGTAGACGCGATGCTGCTCACGCCGGCCGGCGCCGTCACCCTTCCGAACGGACAGTTGACCGCGGCCAAGGGGGTGAGTGTAGGCAAGAGCGTAGATGGAAACGGCAGTGGGTTAAAACACGGTCGCGTGGCTGTTCCCAGCGTTGCGGCAGGAGCGAACCTGACTGTAGAGCTGGTGTGGAAGACGGCATTCGCTGACGCGAGTTATACGCCGACGTGTAACGCCGTGAGCGATGGAGCAGGTACGGCCGCGCTGAGGCTGCATCACCTGCAAACGGTCCTGCCCAATAAGGTTGTGGCAGTGTTGATCAACGACGATTCCGCCCAGGCCCATACCGGCAGCCTGGACTGCATGGCAATGCATGACTAAGAAGATGAAACAAATTCGTGTTCTCTCCGTGCCGGTGCTGTTGCTGGCGATGACGTTATCCGCAAGCGCGCAGACAGCAACCACGGTGCAAGTGAGCGACATGCCGGGCCAGAATTTCGGCGAGAAGCTGAAGGCCTGCATCGCGAAGCTGGGAGCGCAGGGCGGCGTGTGCGATGCCACGAAGATCAGCGGCCCTCAGACATCACAGGTTGATCCATTCACGGCAGCAACCGGACCGGTTCGTGTGCATCTGGGCAGCGCCACAATTACAACCTCAAAGGGCTGGGCGATGACGGACAACAGCGTCCTTGCCGGCATTGACACAAACCAGGCCAAGCTGGTGCTGGCCGACGGAGCGAAGGGTGACCTGATCGCTAACGCTGCCGGAGCAAAAGGGAACCACCACATTGTTCTGCACAATTTGACCCTGGATGGCAACGGGAGCAGGCAGACTAAGCCGGTAAGTACCGTCCATTTCAGGAAGGTCTCCCAATTCGAACTTGTGCGGGTCACGGTTCTCAACAGCGCTACCCACGGCATTGCTCTGGACGATGGCTGCGAGCACGGCGAAATCCGGCAGAGCACGATTGAGAACGTGCTCGTGGGCTCCGGGATCCGGGCGGGAAACACGCCCATGGAAGGCGCGGTCAGCTTTGTTCGGCTCCTGGACAACAACATCCGGCAGGTAAAGGCGGACGGCATTTTTGTGCTTGGGGCAACCGCGAGCGCCAACAGCCACGACATCACGATCCAGGGCAATACCATCTCCGGGGTTCATGACACGTCGATTGAGATTGGCGATGGAGCGCGTACAGTGCGGGTGGCCAACAATACCGTTGTGCTGAAGGGCGCGCCAGGCGGCAGCGCGGGATCGACGGGAATCTCAGCGCGATCGTCACAGAACGTGCAGATCGTTTCAAACACGGTGACCGGTGACCCGGCGCAGAAGCAGCAGGTAGGGCTTCTGGTCTGGAGCCCGGCGACGGACAAGGGCGGTCCGCTGAAGGACGTGACCCTGGAAACGAACACGTTGACGGACGTGGCGGGCGAGGGGATCAAGATCCATTCCGGCGATTCAATCAAGATGGTTCGCAACACGGTGCGGCACAGCGCGGTAAAAGGCCTGGAGATTACGACAAAAGCTACGCATGTGACGCAAGACGGAAACGTTCTGGAATAGAACGTCACTCAAGGTTTTGGGCCCTGCAGGTGGAAAGGTTCTGTGGAACAAACAATGCTAGGTAATCAACTTCCGGATTTGAGCACCTACCCTCTGCCTACGGCAGAGCCAATGCTGCAACGGGCGCTGCCCTCAAGACGCAAGGCACTGCGCACGCGTGCCGAATCGCCGGTGGCGCATGGACGGCATGACCACGCAGTAGCGTCGGGGTTTTCGGCGGTGGTGGATTTTGCGGTCATCTGCTTCACGGCGCTCGGTTATTTCGGCTTTACGGATAACCTGCCGCCGCAACGCCCGCTGCTGGTGGTGGGCTATGCCCTGGCTTTCCTGTTCTGTGCCAATTTCAACCGGCTGTACCGCGCCCAGCTTCCACTGGTGGATACCGCATTCGCAGTTTTCAAATCAACGGCGGCGGCAACGCTGGCTGTGGCAGCAGTGTTTTACTTTCAGGGAGTCGGCGCCGGCGCACGACCGGCGCTCTTTGTGGTTGCGCTCTGCGCCGCGGGACCGGTAACGATGTGGCGTGCCGCCCGCATTTTGCACGTCAGGAAGGTGCGTGCACGCGAAGAACACTGCACAAACGTGCTGATTATCGGGGCCGGCAAGACCGGACGAGAGCTTGAGCAGCAGCTCGCGCAACCGGGCTCGGGATATCGGGTGGTTGGGTTCCTGGACGACCATGCGCTGGACCATCCACGCGTTCTGGGGAAGCCGGGCGACCTGGCGGTGATCGCGAGAACGCATTTCGTCGATGAAGTTGTGGTAACCATTGCATCCAAGCGTGACCTGGTAAAACGTGTGGCCTTGCATGCGCGCAAGCTGCGGCTGGATGTGAAGCTGGTGCCGGAGCTTTATGACGGCATGGCACTCAATGCGCCGGTGGAGTACCTTGCACACCTGCCGGTCAGGGTTTTGCATCGCGAGCCAATCCCTGCACAGGGATGGCTCGTGAAGCGTATTTTCGACATCGTGTTCAGCGGGCTCGCGGTGCTATTGCTGGCACCGGTGTTTGTGGTTTGCGCGGTGGCCATCTGGCTGGATTCCGGCGGCCCGATGATTTACCGATCGCAACGGGTGGGAAGAAAAGGCCGCCTGTTCACGTTCTACAAATTCCGGACCATGGTGAATAATGCCGATGCGCTCAAGGAAGGGCTGGAGGCGCGCAACGAGCGCAACGGCATCCTCTTTAAGCTCTCCGACGATCCGCGTATCACGCGTGTGGGAAGAATCCTGCGTAGATTCAGCGTGGACGAGTTCCCGCAGTTCTTCAATGTCCTGAAGGGCGACATGAGCCTGGTGGGACCGAGGCCTCCGCTGCCCAGCGAGTTCAAACGCTACCGGCTGGATCACCTGCGCCGACTGGATGTGCAGCCGGGAATCACCGGGCTGTGGCAAATCAGCTCACGGCGCGATCCGTCGTTTGAAAATTACGTGGCGCTGGATCTTGAGTACATCGAGAACTGGAGCCTGGGGCTGGATTTCAAGATCATGGTCAGAACGATCCCGGCGATGCTAACGGGCACGGGCGTTTAGCGGTTCAGCGGCGAGTCTTCGGCGCTAGTTGCGGAAGCGAGTCAGGCCGGGGGCGACCGGCACATCTGGCCGTTGTCACAGCTGTACTATTTCGCGCTTTATTTACCTGCAAAATTTATGCGAAGATGAGCTTTGAGCCCCCCAGGGCTCGCAGATGTCCGTTCTTTGACAATTCGAAAGTCGGAAATTGATTCGGCCGTCCCTCCTCCGGGACTTGTTTCCTGTGTTGGTCTACGTTACCCCGCTCTCGGACCTCCGTTCGGGAGGTTTTCGGCGAACCGGGGATCTCGGGGGATGTTTGCGATTAAAGTACTTTGCAATGCTAGTTGACCCCGGGTGGGGCCCCTTGGAATCGGGTGATCGGGAGATCGGGTGATCCGGAATAAGCTGAACGACGGGCGCCACTCTTTGGGACAGATTTGATCAATGGTCGTTGATGGCGCCTTGATGGCAGCCTTGATGGGGTCTTGATGAGGCCTTGATGACTCTTGATGAACCTTGATGAAATGGGGAGGGGTAGAGGGAGGTGAATCGCCGCGATCGCCGGAATCGCCCGTAATCGCTCGTAATCAGGAAACCGGGACACGAAAAGCTTGCCCGCACCTCTGAATGAGGTGGTTGGGATGATTGGGATGAGGTCGGGATCGATTGGGATATCCCAATCGGGATGACCTTCCACCCCAACAAGCCAAATACGGGCTCGTCGGGGACCCCGGTGTTGGGACGGATTGGGATGATGTTGGGACGAATTGGGATGAAACGGGGAGGGGCAGAGGGGTAGTGAATCGCCGCGATCGCCGGAATCGCCCGTAATCGCTCGTAATCGGGAAACCGGGACACGAAAAGCTTGCCCGCACCTCTAACTATCCAACGGCTTAGTCCGGGAATCTCCATAAAATGGAAGGCCATGTCAGCTCAGATGAAAAGACGGCGTACTCTGCTCATTGGGTCCGCGGTGATGCTTACATTCCTGCCGCTTGGGGTAACTCAAGAGCACGCGGGGGAAGCCCTGCCCAAACTTGTGGAAGCAAATGAACGGTTTGGCAGAAGGCTGCTGGCTGAAGTTCACGGGCCTGTCCCTTCCCGCAATATGGTTGTCTCCCCGCTTTCGATCACAGTGATGATGGCGGCCATGCAGACGAGTTCTAGTGGCGGCGGGCTTCGGGAACAGGGGAACGCTTTATTTGGCTGGGGGCTTTATCCCGACCTCAAAGTAGCATCGCGGATGTTGCTGGCGGCTTTCGAAAAGCCGATTCCAGTTCCGATCCGGCCGAGAATGGCATCCCGGCCGCCGACCTATCTACCGCAGGGAGCCTGGATTACAAATACCCTGCTGTACCGGTCAGTGCAGGGTTCAAGTCCGGTGGATGCAAGATTCCGCGAGCAAGCTGAGAACGTTTTTCATATCAAGCTGGTCAATACCGGCAGTGCGCGGCCAAAGCCTTCAGCCGTGGCAGCATTGCGCAAAGGCGAGACTCCACTGCCGAAGGTCACTTCGAAAGCAGATGCTTTGATTGTTTCCGGCACTCACCTGCGGACGAAATGGCAGGGCAACTCGTTCTCTATGAGCGTACCGGCCCCACTAACTTTTCACGCGCCGCTGGGGGACAAAGTGGTACCCATGCTGACGAGTGAACTCTCAGGCTATTTGTATGTGGAGAGGGAAAACTATGAAGCTGTGGTTTTGCCCGCTGATGAGGCGTACATGATAGCCGTTCTTCCGAAAAGAACCTCAAGCTTGACCGAGGTTGAAAAGGACTTGGCGGAGCACCCTGAATTCCTGGATTCGACCATGAAAAGGCAATTAGGCAAAGTGACGATGCCGCCTTTTCATATCCGGGTTGAGTCAGATTTGCGTTCTCCCCTCGAAGGTCTCGGCGTGAAAGCAATTTTTGAGGATTTGCCCGGGATTTTTACGATTCCGAATACGCACATCCGCAGTTTCACGCAAAGACTCGATATCGAGGTGAACAAGGATGGGATTCGGGCGGATGCCGAAACCGTTGCCGGAGTAGTCTACGGAGGCGTAGTGGTTGGACGAGAGCCGTTTCATCTTGTCCTGGATCGACCGTTTATGTTTTTGGTCCGCGACTGGAACACAAACTCGCTGTTGTTCTTGGGTGCGGTAGTGGATCCCACACAAAACTAGCTGATTGTGCCTTACCGTTGTGCTGATGATTATTCAGGTGACCGATGCTGATTGAGATCCTAAAACGCGCAGATGGAGGCGGGCCGCTGCGCTGCACACGTGACGATGGTTCGGTGACGTGGCAGAAGCAGATCCGGCATTCCGTGTTCTTCGCAACGCATGATCTCACGCATTTTTCGGTGGAGACGGCGCTCGGTTACACGACGGGATTTTTTGGCTTAATTGCGCAAGGCTGGGACATTGACGAGACTACCGGGAAGGGAACACGCGGTCCGGCGCCGAAGGAGGCCATTGAGGTGGAAAAAATTGTTGGACTTCTTGATACGGAACGAGCGTCCGGCGCACTTATAGAAGTTCAGGAGTTCAACTTGCTTGCGCCACGCAAGCTGACGCAGGCGGAGTTGGACGCTGTACGGAAGCTCCGGGCAGAGTTGTTCGCGAAGTGGTCGGCTGTTAAACCGGGTGAAGCACTCAAGCTTGCTTTTGAAGTCGCACGTCCGGTTGGTTCTTAAGTCTGCAATCCTGGATTTGTAACCATCGGGAAACCTGCAGCCATTCAGCTCTCCTTAAAACCTTGAATCCGGCGAGCGCGGACGGGAATCCAAAAGCGGTGTTTCACCGTACCAGTGATGACTGCACGTTGGGTCGGAGTAAAACGATCATCGGTCCGTAACTTTTTGTTCCGTGTAACAGTCAAATGAACGCTGGCCGGAACAAAAACGCAGCGGGCCCCGTATAAGGAAGCAGATCGAAGCAGGAGATACGATGTTTCGCCGTAGTGAAACCCGCAAAAACGAGTACGCCACGAGGATTGATTTTCAGCAGATATTCACTGAAGACATGACCGGCCTGCATCAGCTGGCATTGCTGCTCACAGCTGATGCGCAGAAAGCTGAAGAGTGCGTGGTCGCGGGACTGGAAGACAGCATCAGCGGAAACCACGTGTTCAAGCAGTGGGCACGTTCGTGGGCCAAGCGGGCGATTATCAAGCGCGCGATTCAAGCGGTTTCGCCATCGAACGCGGTGAATGGAAAACTGGAGTCGTTGGCGGCGACGGGTGATGCGCGTCGCGACCAGTTGATTGCGGCGGTTTCCGGGCTGGAGCCGCTGGACCGGTTCGTCTTCGTTATTGCGGTGCTGGAAGGGTATACGCTGGCGGAGTGCGCGGCACTGCTGGCCGTCAGCGCGCCGCAGGTGATCGCGGCCAAGACACGAGCGCTGGAGAAGATGACGGCTGTGTTGAAGCCTGAGTCAGTGCTAGCGATGTATTCGGCGGCGAAGCCGAAACTGGCTGCGACGGCATAAGTAGAGATTTGGACCGGCGGTGACAAAAAAGCTGCGCGAAAGCGCAGCTTTTACTTTGATCCGATCTGTTGAAGGCTAGTGCGCTTCGGCAGCAGAAACGCTGATCAAACCGGTGCTTTCGGCTTGTTCATGAGCGTGGTACGAAGAGCGAACCAGCGGTCCGGATTCAACGTGCTTGAATCCCATGGCGAGCGCTTCACGCTTGAGAAGAGCAAATTCGTCAGGCGTGTAATAACGGGTGATCGGGAGGTGATCTTTCGACGGCCGCAGATACTGACCTACAGTAAGGATGTCGACCTTGCGTGCCGCCAGATCGCGGAAGACTTCGAGAAGTTCGTCGATGGTCTCACCGATTCCGACCATTACGCCGGTCTTGGAGACCATTCCGGGAGCGAAGCGCTTGACGTTGGCAAGGAGATCGAGGGTTCGCTGGTAGCGTGCGCCGGAGCGAACAGCGCGATAAAGCCGCGGCACGGTTTCGGTGTTGTGGTTCAGGACTTCAGGACGGGCGTGGAGGACGATTTGCAGGCAATCTTCGCGGCCCTGAAAATCAGGAATGAGCACTTCCACCTGACATCCCGGAGCTTGCAGCCGGATTTGTTGGATGGTCTGGGCAAAGATCTTTGCAGCGCCCACGTTATCGTCGTCGCGGTTCACGCTGGTGACGACGGTGTGTTTCAGGCCGAGCGTGGCTACGGCTTCAGCAACGCGGCGTGGCTCGTCCCAGTCCAGCGCTTCGGGCTTGCCTTTGGGTACAGCACAGAAGCCGCAGCGGCGCGTGCACAGGTTGCCGAGCAACATAAAGGTGGCCGTTTTGTGGTTCCAGCACTCGCCGATGTTGGGGCACTGTGCGGATTCGCAGACGGTGTGCAGATCGAGCGTGCGCGCCAGCTTCTTGAGATTGTGATAGTTATCGCCGAGCGGCGCGCGGGCCTTCAGCCATTCCGGCTTGGGCTTGGGACGGCGCGGCGAAAGATCGATCTGTACGAGTTCAACAGGACTGGCCATGCTGGGATGAATAACCTTCTATTGTACGATGAGCAGCCCGGCGAAAACGATTCAGTATCGGGCTACAACCAGTGGCGAGTTGAGCCCAGGGAGGCGTTTCTGACTTTATGTCGTGCACCCCGGTAATCTATTTATCGCACGGCCGCAGGCCTAACATAATGTCGAGAGATCCCAGAGTGAACGCGACTTGGCAATACCGTAATCAGCCGCTTCGGTACATCTGGGGACGAGTGTGTTCCTGGAGTATCGAACTCTCGGTCGTTTTCCTGGCGCTTGCTTTTTGGGGACCTGAGCAGCTGCGGATTGCGATGGTAGTGATTGCATTCGCGCTCTTGTTAATAGCTGCCACTGACTGGGCGCGCAACCTGATTGAGCAAGAGCGCAGGCGCGACCTGCCAAAGCTGAAGGGAATCACTGCGGGACAGGTTTTCCTTACCCTGCTGCTGGCCGCTTTCTACAACTTCACCGTTTTTGAGGGTGTGACGTTTGGAGTCACCGTTCTGCGGCAGGCAAATACGAGCCTCGGTTTAACCCTGTCGG
Organism: Candidatus Angelobacter sp.; assembly: GCA_036258095.1. Taxonomy (GTDB): domain Bacteria; phylum Acidobacteriota; class Terriglobia; order Terriglobales; family Acidobacteriaceae; genus Angelobacter. Next base: position 8,945 of record DATAEJ010000037.1, read on the forward strand.
GGCTGATATTCGTCCTCTCGTGCCTGGCGGCGTGGCGTAACGTAAGCCTCTGGTATCGGCAGGGCGCAGTTTACGGCCATGAACTGAAGGAAGCTGATGAATTCGAGAAGCTGGCTCGCAAGCGCGCGGAGTGGCGTCGCAATGCGAGTCGCGAATAGTTACAGGGTATGCATGTACGCGATCAAGTCCTGTACTTGCTCCTGCGTGAGTTCGGTGCGCGGCATCATCCCGCGGCCCTGAATGATGGATTGGGTCACGTGTTCGTCGTTCGCGGTGAGGCCGCTGGGGAGATAAGGCCTGCTGTAGAGTCCCTTCAGACCGGGCCCTTTGTCGCCGCGCGATGAATACGCCGGATGACAAACCAGGCAGTACGTGTTGTAGACGGCGCGGCCGCGTGACTGCTGCGGGTTGAGGCCGAGTTCGGCGTCCGTCATTTTGGATTTGTCTTTTCCGCATCCGAAGAGGATTACGGTGATGATGACAAGAATGGCTCGGGCGAGGATAGACGTTGTTCGATGCAAGTGACTATTATGTCTCTTAAGCGGCCATTTGAAAACCAGGTTCCCGGCGGACCGCGATAGTCATCTCCCATGCCGGTTAGCATTAAACGCGCTTACGAAAAACCTGCCCGCAACGACGGTGTTCGCGTGCTGGTAGACCGGCTCTGGCCACGCGGCGTTAAGAAAGAAACAGCGCGAATTGACGAGTGGCTTAAAGATATTGCTCCGTCTGACGAACTGCGCAAGTGGTATCACGCGAGCGATGACTGGGTTGGGTTCAAGAAGCGGTATTACAAGGAACTGGGGAGCCCTGAGGGCAGCGCAGCGCTGATGGGTCTTTACGATTTGATTGATCGTTCGCGACAGGTGACGCTGGTCTATTCCTCCAGCAACACGGAGCGGAACAATGCGGTAGCGCTGAAAGAGCTGGTGGATGGAATACGGAAACCACCTTCCAGTAGCGGTCCAGCGAAAGCAGCGGCCGTCCCGAGCCGGATGGCGAAGCGGCGCCCCAACTTCAGATGATCCTGCGCCCGGCTGAATCCGCGGATGAGCAAAGCCAATCTGACTTCCAGCCTGCCTGGAGCGTCGTAGAGAAATTGCAGAAAGCGGAGTACAAAACTTGCCGGCTGGTTACTCAGCCTTCGCACGCTGCATTGGCTGGAGAAATGGCGTCGCGGCTGAATGCTCCTGACATCCCAAAGCTCGATGCTGAACTGGTGCGTGCGATTGCATTGCACGATGCAGGATGGGGAATGCCAGACGCGCAGCAGGTAATGCGCAGCCGCACCGGACAGTTGAAAGCTCCGCACTCTTTTTTGCAGTGCTCGGTGGGAGAGTTCCTGGCAGCGTGGACCCAATCGATTGACACCGCGCAATCGATTTCGCCGGCGGGAGGATATATTGTGAGCCGGCATTTCTGGCGGTTAGCGGAGCATCGCCTTAAGTCAGCACACGATGAAGGGCAGGATCGTAAGGCTCTGGACGGGTTTACGGCTCGCGAAGCCGCGCGCCAAACTCAGTTGGGTGGCAGGCAGCAGCGCAGCATCACAGAACTCGAACAGCTTACGGACGTGTTGCAGTTCTGCGATCTGCTCTCCCTTTATGTGTGCTGCGGGGCGAAAGACAAAGTCGAATTTCCTGAGTTCGTGGGCAAGAAGGTTCGGGTCACTGCTGCTGCAGATCGGTACTCGATGTCGCCCAATCTGATTGAGCCGGGATCACGATTCCTGCTTGCGACACTCTTTCATCCAGCAGGGAAAGGCCGATCGGGCGAAGAGATTGAAATCATATTCTAGTGATCGGCTAGTGCTGTTCCGTGTCGGACATATCATGATCGTGGTGTTGATGCTCGTTGTTGCTTTCTTTGTTCAGCTGTCGCTCCACGGACCATATATCGTCAGACATTTTTTCCCAGGGATACAAATGCACCATCCACCCGAAAACGTGCGGCATGAAGGTTCCGCCGGCGGCTTCGCATTCTTCGCGTGTGGAGATCGATCCGTTAAGGCCGAATCTGGAATTTTTGCGGAGCATCTCCACCTGGCGGCCCTGCGGCGGTTTGCACATGTTCACGTGCTGGTGCCACTGCGCCACGCTGAGCGGAACACGCTGGTTCAGCTGGTCTTCAGAAAAGCCAACTGGCGCAGTGAACATGGCGCCAATCAGTTTGTAGCCATCGCCAGTCTTTTGATACAGCAGTGAAGTGGGCTTGCTGGGGTCGAAGCTGAAGGCAGCAGCGAACGCGTTGCTGTAGTTCGTGAAGTGGTACATCTTTTGCGGAACGTTGGGGAGGAAAATCCTGAAGCCGTCGTTGAGAGCTACCTGGTAATCGCGATACTTCTCCATGGCCTGGCGAGTTTGCTGCACGATTGCGTCAGCCTTTTGCTGATCACCTGGCTGAGGCTGTCGTAGGGCGCTCATGTGCATATGCGGACCATCGTGGTGATGGTGCTCCATGGCCTGGGTTGCGGCATTCAGTTCGCCGGAAGCACCTTCGTCATGCTGGTGTTCCTGGGCCCACATGCGTCCGGCGAGCAGGGTAATCGAAATTGCGAGAACTGCTGCTTTCATAGCTCCCCCTGTGAATAGCACGGTAACAAACCCGGAACAAAGCTTAAAGTTGCGTCTTTCGAGTTTCAGCTATATTAGCTTCGCGATGCCCGCTTACCTGGATTGGGTCAGAGAATTCTGCCTTTCACTTCCTCATGCGACGGAAAGAGTCCAGTGGGGCCACGACCTGCTGTTTTGCGTGGGCGGCAAGATGTTCTGTGTTGCCAACATGGAGCCTGGTGAAGGCCAGACAACCATTGCCTTCAAGTGCACGGATGAGACATTTGCCGAGTTGATCGAGATCGAAGGCATCATTCCTGCGCCCTACATGGCGCGAAACAAATGGGTCGCGTTTACTGACGTAAATGCACTGCGCCAACCCGTAATCAAGGACCTCATTCAGCAGTCACATGCAATGGTCATTGCCAAACTGCCGAAGAAGATGCAGTCCGAACTGGCAACCCAGAGCACATCAATCGGGGTAACACAAAAGGCGCAAGCGCTCGGGAAGAAAAAATCACCAAGGAAGAGGAAAATCGTTAGCAAGAAGAAGAAATGATCTGTTCTGCCGCTTTGCGGCCGGAACGAATGCAGTCAGGAATGCCAATGCCGTGGAACGAGTTGCCTACAAGGTGCATGCCCGGGATTCCCGCCAGAATGCTTTCCATCTTTGCGACGCGATCGAGATGTCCCGTCTGATATTGCGGAAGTGCGCAGTCCCACCGGAAGACGCGCGCGAACTTAGGACGAGTCGTTACTCCAAGCAGGTCTTTCAGTTCAGTCAGGGCCATCGACTGCAGCTGCTCGTCACTGTAGGTAAGCAACTCCGGGACGCGTGAGCTGGAAATGAAGCAGCGCAACAGGCAGTCGCCTTGTGGAGCGCGGTGCGCGAACTTCTTGTGCACGAATGTGCAGGCAAGAATCTTTCGGTTTTCTGTGCGCGGCACCAGAAAGCCGTGTCCTGGAGGCAATGACAGACCGCCATAAGCCAGAACCACGGCAGCTGATGAACTGTATTGAATTTGCGAAAGCCCCTCGATCAGCGCCGGATGAAACTGCTTCAACAGCGCCGCCGCGGCCGGAGCGGGCGTTGCCAGGATGATCGTCTGGAATCGTTCGGTGCGGCCGGCGTACTGAATCTCCCAATTGTCTCCCAAGGGCTTCATCGCCGTAACCTGAGTAGACATCCGCAGATGATCCGGAGGCAGTTGAGCCAGCGCCGCATCTACCATCTGCTGCACGCCATTTCTGAGCGACGTAAATAGCGGTGCAGGCTTTGCTGCTGGCGACTCTGCGCGTCGCGCTTTGCGTGCTTTCAAGCTCGCTCGCACCAGGCTGCCGCTTTCGCGCTCCATTTCAGCAAACCGCGGCAGCACCGCACGGACGCTCATCATGTCCGCGTTGCCGCCATACACACCGGCAAGCAGAGGTTCGGCGACGCGATCTACCATCTCCTGGCCGAAATGACGGCGGACGAAGTCGGCCACCGATTCGTCTTCGCGATGGTTTCCTCCGGGCGAGAACAGCTCGCCGGCCATGCGCAACTTGGTCGCAAAAGAGAACAGCGGCGTGGTAGCCATGGGAAGCACCCGTGTGGGCACCATGAATTCCAGGCCGTCAGGAATCGGAATCATCCGGCCTTTCACCACGATGTAAGTCTTGCGGTCGACGTCGTTGGAAGGGATCAGCTGGTCGCCAATGCCCAAGTCGCGGCAGAACTGCGCGCCATCGGGCTTCATCGTGAGGAATGAATCTGGGCCTGCTTCCAGCACATAACCGTCACGCAATTCCGTACGGATCACACCGCCCAGGCGGTCAGATTTATCAAATAGCACCCAATCCAGATGCGCTCCGCCGCGTCGCGCGCGTTCCAGGTAGAACGCCGCGCTCAGTCCCGCGATCCCGCCACCGATAATGGCTACGCGACGCATTCGTTACGATACGGCTCCTGATGTTGCATGTAAGCGGCTGTTAGCCAACTGGGCCAGAGCTGAGATGAACGTCGGCGAGGTGTTGAGCGACTCCGGCCGCCAAAGCTTCATCCCTTGCTCCGCCGCGAACTCCTTGAAGCCGATGTCCACGTCGTAGAGGACTTCAACGTGGTCGCACACGAACCCAATCGGTGCGATCACAACGCCTTTGTGTCCCTGGCGCTTTGCTTCGAGAATCGCGCTTTCCACCGTTGGCCCCAGCCATGGTCCACCGGACATACCCTGACTCTGAAACGCAAACTGCTGAAGATCCTTGCTCAATCCGGGTACCGTTTCTCCCACGAGCCGCGCTGTTTCGCGCGTCTGTTCTTCGTACGGATCGCCCGCTTGAATCGTGCGCATCGGAACACTGTGGGCCGTAAAGATCACCGGCGCCAGACGGCTGAGCTCCTCGCTTGCCTGTTTCCAGATCGGAGCAAGCTTCTCTGCGTAGGCTTGAATCAAGAGAGGATCATCATGCCATGACTCCACAAACTGCACCTGGATCTCGGGCTTCATGTCGGCCATAAGCGCCTTGCGGTAAAGCCCGGTACTGGTCGACGAGTTATGCGGCGCAAGGCAGATGGCCACCACGTGCTCAACTCCGCCGCTCATCATGTCGCGGACCGTGTCTGCAATGAATGGCCGCCAGTTACGCATGCCGAGATATACAGGAACGGTAAGCTGCCGTCGCACACCTTCTGCCTGGGCTTTGGTGATTTCGGTTAGCGGTGACTTGCCGATTAGCGAATAGCGGTGCTTCACTTCTTCAATCACTGCGTCGGGAACAGGCCTTCCGCCGGTGATGTAGCGCATGAACTCGGGGATTTCCTGCGGCGAATCCGGGCTGCCATGCGCCAGCAACAGCAACGCTGATTTGGACGCACTCATCGTACCGCTCCTGCGGAAGCGTACTTCGCGCTGAGTTCACGGACGAAATTCACCAGAGCCTGAACATTCTCTACCGGTGTTTCGGGCAGGATTCCATGACCCAGGTTGAAAATGTGTCCCGGCCGGCCGCTGACTTGTTTCAAGATCATGTCCGCGCGCTTGCGAATTTCATCCTGTCCGGCAAACAGCAGCACAGGATCCATGTTGCCTTGCACCGCGCCCTTGAAATTCAGGCTCTTCCATGCCTGGTCCATCGGCATACGCCAGTCAACGCCAATCACGTCGGCGCCGGTCTCTTGCATGGAGGGCAGCAGCGTGGCTGAGTCGGTGCCGAAATAAATGACTGGTACGCCGGTCTTCTTCAGCCGCTGCACCAGATCAGTGGCGAACGGCAGAACGTATTGCCGGTAGTCTTCCACGCTCACGCAGCCTACCCAGCTATCGAAAATCTGCAGCGCGTCTGCGCCGGCTTTGACCTGGTCAACCGAATACGACGCGAGCACATCCACCAGCTTGCTCATCAGTTGCTGCCACGCAGCCGGCTGCGTGTACATCATCTTCTTGGTGTGGATATAATTCCGCGAACCGCCGCCCTCAATCATGTAACTGGCCAGCGTAAAGGGTGCTCCACAAAACCCGATTACCGGCAGCTTTGGGCCGAAGTGCTTCACCACTTTGCTGATCGACTCCGAAACATACCCGAGTTCAGCTGCCCGATTCGTAACCAGCGCGCTCACATCCTTGGCGGAGCGCACGGGGCGCTCGATAACTGGTCCTTCGCCGGCCTCGAAGCGGAATGGCAGTCCCATGACCTCCAGCGGCAGGAGCAGGTCGGCAAAAATGATGGCTGCGTCCACATCCAGCCGTTCCGCCGCGGTGATCGTCACATCGGCAGCGATCTCCGGAGTCTTGCAGATTTCCAAAATGGAATGCTTCTTGCGTACGGCGCGATATTCAGCCATATATCGGCCGGCCTGTCGCATAAGCCACACAGGCGTTAGATCCACTGGTTCACAGCGGCAGGCGCGAACAAAGCGGGAATTGGGAGCGGACATATTCCCTCTAAATCTAACATGCATGCGCCGCGGTCCGAGTGACGCATCTCACATCCACCCGCACTCAATGACCGAAAAAGATGAGCTAAAATCCGGCATTCCTGCGCTGGGCGGGTATGATCTCGGTGTGGAAAAACTCTGGCTTTCCTGGAGCACCGGTAAAGATAGCGCTTGGTCGCTGAAAGTACTGCGCGAACGGAGAGAATATGATGTCACCGGATTGTTGACGACCGTGAACTCAGCGTTCGACCGTGTCGCCATGCACGGTACCCGGCGCCGAATCGCGGAATCACAGGCAGATGCAGCCGGACTGCCGTTACACGCGTTCGATCTCCCATGGCCGTGTTCGAACGACCAATACGAGCGCATCATGGCAGATGCGTGTTCCAAGGCTCTTTCAGAAGGCGTTACGGCCATAGCGTTCGGCGATCTCTTTCTTCAGGAGATTCGTGATTATCGCGAAAAGCAGTTACATGGCACTGGGCTCAAGCCGATTTTTCCCCTCTGGCAACTTCCTACCCATCAACTTGCCCGTGAAATGGTCGCCGGCGGCTTGCGGGCCAAGCTTGTCTGTGTGGATCCGGCAAAGCTCGAATCCAGCTTCGCCGGCCGCGACTTTGACGAAGAACTCCTAGCGTCCCTTCCGCCAACAGTTGACCCCTGCGGCGAAAACGGCGAGTTCCATACCTGTGTTTATGCAGGACCAATGTTCGCCCGAAATCTTTCCGTGCAGATTGGATCATTGATGGAGCGGCAGGGCTTTTGCTATTGCGACCTGTTGCCCGCCTGAGCTGAATTACTGGCCTGAGCTGGATTGCTGAAGCAGCCCTTTACGGGTGAGGAATTCGCGCGCTACAGCCGCTGCATCACGCTTTTTGCCGTCAACCTCGAAGTTCATGCTGCGCATCTCCAGCGCGCTGATGGTGCCATGAAGCCGCTCGAGCCCCGGACCTAAGCCGCTGTACCGTTGCAACGTCTGACCGCGAACGATCGGCACGGCCTCATAGGGAGGGAAATAATGCCGGTCGTCTTCGAGCACTACCAGCCCCATGGCCGCAATCAGCCCATCGGTGTTGGCTCCGGCGATCACATCCACCTGCTTACTCTCGAGCGCACGATAGAGTAGCCCCAGGTCCATGACTCTCGGCTGCTCGCGGAAATTCAGCCCATATGTCTGTACCAGTCCTTTGTAGCCATCCTGACGCTCGAGGAACTCGTAGCCCACGCCCATGCGCAGCTGAGGAGATGCAGGACCAAGCTGAGAAAGCTTTGTCAGGCCAAGCCGCCGCGCATCGTCGCCACGTATGACGATGGCAAAGCTGTTGTCGAAGCCGAGGGACGGCATCACGTGCAGTCCAAAACGCTCGGCATAGAGCCGTCGCACGATTTCCTGCACTTGCGAATGATCGGCGGGAATATTTTCTTTCAGGACGGCCGCCAGCGCCGTCCCCGTATATTCCACGTAAAGATCGATTCTGCCAGCTAATAGCGCCTGCTGGCAGATATATGTGCCCGCCAGATAGAAGCGGCGGTCGACGGGCGCAATCCTCAACGCGTCCAGGTACTGCGCCAGAAGCTCGCCTAAAATCAGTTGCTCAGTAAAGTTTTTTGATCCCACGGTGATGCCGCCCGTGTGAGTCCGGCAGCCCAGCAGCGCCAGAGCTGCGCCACATAGAAACGTTCGGCGGTCCATGCTCAGTGCCGCGCCCGTGTCAGGCTGCGCTGCAGAAGGGCAAGCAGCAGGTCGGCTGAAATTGCCATGAGCGCAGCCGGAATGGCGCCGGCCATGATCACCTGGTTGTCGACCATGGAAACGCCGCGAAAGATGAATTCGCCCAGGCCGCCGGCGCCAATTGCCGCAGCTATAGTGGCCAGTCCAACGGTGAGCACGGTCGCCACCCGAATGCCGGCGACGATCACATTTGCCGCCAGCGGAAGCTCAACCTTCCACAACAGCTGGTTGCGGGTGAGACCCATTGCGGTAGCGGCTTCGCGCACCGGTGCGTCCACGCCGGTGATGCCTACGTAGGTGTTTTGCACGATCGGCAACAAGGCATAGAGAGTCAACGCTACGATTGCCAGCCGGTCAGCTCGCGCACCCAGCCAGGGAAGGGGCAGCAGCAGGCCGAAGAGTGCCAGACTCGGGATGGTCTGAATTACTCCTGTTGCCCCGAGCACGACGTTCTTCCAGGCAGGTTTGCGGGTGAGGAAGATCCCTGCGGGCACACCGATCAGAATCGCCAGCGCCACTGAGATACCCACAAGCCAAAGATGTTCTGCGCCGAGCGTTGCAATCTCATGTTTTCGCTCAATCAGAAATTTGAGCACATCTTCACCTCTCAAACCGCTAAGCTGGCCTGGATCGTCTTGATCGCCTCAAGATACGGGCGTACGGCGGAATCGCCGGACATCAGGAATTCCTCTCGCGTGTACAAACCCCGGAGCCGTCCGCCTTCGACTACCCCGATGCGGCTAGCCAGAAGAAGCGCTTCGGAAACGTCATGGGTCACGAAAATCACTGTTTTCTGAAGCCGGTGCTGAAGCTCCTTGAACTCACGTTGGAGTCCAGCGCGGGTCGTCGGATCGAGCGCTCCGAACGGTTCGTCCATCAGAAGCATAGGAGGGTCAGCCGCCAATGCCCGTGCCAGCCCCACCCGCTGCCTCTGCCCGCCGGAGAGCTCGTCTGGAAATCGCCCGGCGAACTCCTCTCCCGGCATGCCCACCATTTTCATTACTTCTGCCACCCGCCCGCGCAGCCGCGCTGCCTCCCATTTCTCCAGCCGGGGCACCAGCGCCACGTTGTCAAAGACGGTGTAATGCGGAAACAGCCCGCCTTCCTGGATGGCGTACCCGATCCTCCGACGCAGGCTGACAACATCCCACTCCAAGGTGGAACGCCCTTCCACCCGCACTTGACCCTCAGTGGGATCAAGCATGCGATTGACGAGCTTCAGCGTGGTGGTTTTGCCAGAGCCGCTGGGCCCCAGCAGGATCAGAATTTCGCCGTGAGTTACCGTGAGATTGAGATCAGAGAGAAGTTCGCGATTCGCGGCGGTCCGGTAATGCACGTTCACGAATTCGATTGCGAGCGGTGCGTTCATCTGCGCTGCGCCGGCGTGGATGATGCAGCCTCACCGGCTTCGGCTGTTCGGCTGCAGGAAGCTTGATCAGCCTATCAGACTGGGGTTCTGTTTGCGAAACCGCAGTTTTCAGGGAGAAACCCTCGCGGCGCCACTTGGACACGTTGTAGATATAGATCGCGATACAGAACAGGTTGGCAGGTACGAAGCCCCATTGCCCCGTGCGGAGCCCAATGCAGCAGATGATCGCGCTATTGACCCCCGCCACCACCCATCCCTGCCATACCCGGCGCCCGATCAGCACCGTAGAGCCAATCGTGAGCAGGCAAGATAGATAATCCAAACGCATCAGGAGAAGCAGGGAATCCAGAGTAGCTGCTTCTGTGATACGACGTTTCCTTTACCGCGCATATCAGACAAACACTTTATTGGGCACAGGAACCACTCTGAACTCGGTAACCTGTACTCAGAACCTTCTAAGCGTCAGACGGTCGTCCATCCCCCGACGGCTTTGCTAGGCAAGCATCGCAACGTGAGTTATAGTTTTTTCAGCTGTTAACTCTCATTCAAGCGTGGCACAGGAGCTTCCGGCGCTATTCTGTCTGGGCGCAACTCCTTCGCCCGAGAAGCGCGTGCGACGAAATTCGATTTTCTATATTGCCTCCTTCTTCCTCCTCAATTTGGGGGCCGCCTGCGCTCAAGCGAATGACCGCATGGAGCAAGCGAACGACTCCACCGCGGAGTCAGGTGGATACTTCCAAGATGAGCGGCAGCAGCAGCGAGCTACGCAGGGCGTGCAGATTAATAACGCTCCAGGTGAGCAGGGGCTGCAACCGCAGCAACAGCCGGGCCGTCAGCCTTCCAATTCTGAGCCCAACGCGCAGCCTCAACGTGAACTACAGCAGGTTCAGCGTCCTCTGCCGCCTGAACCGGATATCGAATTCCAGGAGTTCGTCACGAACTCACTGGGTTACCGGCTCAGAATATTCGGTCGGAATCTATTCCAGGAAGCGCCCTCCACGTTCGCACCCCTTGATCGCGTCCCTGTCACCCCGGAGTATCTGATTGGTCCGGGCGACGAGCTGATCGTCCGCGCATGGGGGCAGATCGAGATCAGTAACTACCACGCGGTCGTTGATCGCAACGGTTCCATCTATCTCCCCAAGGTGGGCGCGGTCAGCGTGGCTGGCCTGCGTTTTGACCAACTGCATGAAGCGCTCAGGTCTGCAATCGGCCGGGTGTTCCGCAATTTCGAGCTCAGCGTCACCATGGGCCAGCTGCGGTCGATTCAGGTGCTTGTCGTGGGTCAGGCCCGGCGCCCCGGCACTTACACCGTCAGCTCGCTCAGCACGCTTGTGAACGCTCTGTTTGCTTCCGGCGGTCCTTCCAATCGTGGGTCCATGCGCCACATCGAGCTCAAGCGGCAGGGCAAGACCATCGCTGACTTCGATCTCTATGACTTGATTCTCCGTGGCGACAAATCCCACGACCCCCAGCTGCTGCCCGGCGACGTTATCTATGTCGCGCCGGTTGGGCCGCTGGTCGCCATGGCCGGCAGTGTCAATATTCCGGCAATTTTCGAGACCAAGCCGCAGGACACGCTCGGTGATCTCATGGCCTACGCCGGTGGTCTCACCAGCACCGCCGCCGGCCAGCATGCGCTAGTCGAACGCATTGACGCCCGCCAGTTGCGCCGCACTCTGGAAGTGCCGCTTACCGCAGAAGGCTTTAAAGAACCGGTCAAGGACGGTGACGTCGTCCGCTTCCTGCACATCTCGCCGCGATTTGAAAGCACCGTGACGATTCGCGGCAACATCGCTGTGCCGGGCCGATATCCGTGGCACGAAGGAATGCGCGTCAAAGACCTTATCCCTGATCGCGATTTCCTGATCCGGGAAGATTTCTGGAGACGTCAAAACCGTCTGGGCCTCCAATCGCAACGGCCCATCACCAGCCCCGCCAAGCGCGATTCAAATGGAATGCAGCCTGAAAAGGAGGGTCCTGCCGGGGGTTCAAAAGATCAAAGCCCTGAAGCGCAGCAAAACCCCGAAGAGTTGTCCAGACGAAATGAGGTTCCTTCCCAACACCTCAATGGGGAGGAACTGAAGAACGAGATTGAGCGCTCCGCTGCGGACATCAACTGGCAATACGCTGTCATCCAGCGCCTGAACCGGCAGGACCTCACCACCACGCTGCTGCCGTTCAACCTCGGTAAAGCCATTGCCGGCGATCCCGAACAGAATCTGGGGCTACAATCCGGCGACATCGTCACCGTCTTTTCCCAGCGTGACCTGCAGGTTCCCGCAGCGCAGCGCAGCAAGTTCATTCGTCTTGAAGGCGAATTCAGCACTGCGGGCGTTTACGAAGCAGAACCAGGCGAAACTCTGCAACACCTGATTACTCGTGTGGGAGGATTTACCCCTCAGGCCTATCTCTATGGCGCCGAGTTCTCGCGCGAGTCCACCCGCGAGGACCAGCAGCGCCGGCTTGATCAGTACATCGTCGAACTTGAACAGGCCATCGAACGCCGCAGCAGCGGCCAGCGGAACTTGTCCGCTGACGAGGTAGTGGCGGAACAGCAGGCAGTTCAGAGCCAGCGAAGACTTGTCGAGGGCCTGCGCCAGCTTCGTGCAACGGGCCGTGTTGTCCTCGAACTCGAGCCCAGTGCGAGGGGCGTGAGCGCTCTTCCTGACCTGCCGCTGGAAGACGGCGATCGCCTGGTTGTCCCCTTCCGTCCTGCCACGGTCAATGTGATTGGTGCGGTGTATAACAGCAGCTCCTTTATGTACAGGCCGGGAAAGAGCGTCAAAGACTACCTGAATCTCTCCGGCGGAGCAAATAAAGACGGCGACCGCGGCCGTCTGTTTGTCATTCGTGCCGATGGTTCCACGGTTGGCCACTCCACTTCGGGCTTCTTTACCGCCGGAGTTGAATCCCTGCGACTCATGCCAGGCGATACCGTCGTCGTTCCTGAAAAGCTTGACAAAGGCGCCACGCTGCGCGGCTTCAAGGACTGGACCCAGGTCATTACGCAATTCGTTTTGGGCGCTGCCGCGGTGAAGGTTCTGTTGCAATAGCCATCACAGATGCCGAATGAGATCTGTTCGGGGTGTTCCTGTCTCCCTTGTTTCTTCAGGACAGTCGGATCGCTTCGCACGTCACGTCAGCGTGCGTAATTACAACCATTCTTAAGCGTCGGCCCCAGGCTTAACTCTCGTATTACGTGCAGATGGATACGAACTACTCACGCGCACCAGCCTATAATTTTGCGCCAGAGTAGTCATCGATGCGCGCCCGCGCCAGAGAGTTAGAAGGAGAACCCTCATGAAAGTATTTCTCTCCTACGCATGGAAAGCAACCGTACTAACAACCCTTGTTGCCTTACTAGTAGCGCTCCCGCCTCGCAGCAAGGCCCAGGTGACCAGGCAAATAACAAGTTCGGGAAGCACCCAACCAGCAGCCGCCCCTGCGGGCGTCCCCGGCCTGCAGAATCCCGAGATAGATGCTGCTTTAGCCGGTAGCGATGATGATGAAGACCTTGGAATCGATCTGCAGGGAAATGTCAGCGGCCGGACTTCGATCAATCGCACAATCGCCCCTGGTCCAGGACAAGGGCAAACCGTAAATGGCAGGACTCAAGCCAAATCAAATCCCGAAGTTGTCACCAGCTTCGAT
>DATAEJ010000038.1:0-5280 GCA_036258095.1 Candidatus Angelobacter sp.
TCTCGGAAATTTCCGGATAGCTGATTCCCAGCCTGCATCCGCGGAAACCCAGCATCGGGTTCAACTCGTGCAGCTCTTCCACGCGGCGGAGCACTTCATGCATTTCCTTCAGCTTGGGCGACTTCGGATCTGTCAGCTCCAGCTTGGCAATATCCACCATCAGCTCTTCGCGACGCGGCAGGAACTCGTGCAGCGGCGGATCCAGCAACCGGATCGTTACCGGGAACCCGTCCATCGCCTTGAACACGCCTTCGAAGTCGGAGCGCTGCATGGGCAGCAGCGCGTCGAGTGCAGCCTTGCGCTGCTCCGGCGTCCTCGCCATGATCATCGCGCGCATGTGCGGAATACGGTCTTCGGCAAAGAACATGTGCTCGGTGCGGCACAGCCCAATTCCCTCGGCGCCAAACGTGCGCGCCTGGATCGCATCCCGTGGAATGTCGGCGTTGGCGCGAACACCCAGTGTGCGGAACGGCTCAGACCACCCCATCAGCGTCTTCAAATCCGGATCATCGGGCGACGCGGGCAGCGTATTCAGCTTGCCCTTGATCACCCGTCCTGTGGTGCCGTCCATCGAAATCCAGTCACCCTCTTTGAAGGTGTAATTGCCGACGCGCATCTCTTTCTTCTTCTCGTCGACTTCAATATCGCCCGCTCCCGCCACGCAGCACTTGCCCATACCACGGGTGACTACCGCGGCATGGCTCGTCATACCGCCGCGCGAAGTCAGGATGCCCGCCGCCACTTCCATGCCATGAATATCTTCCGGGGTGGTCTCAGCGCGCACCAGGATCACGCTCTTCTTCTGCGCGCCCGTACCCGCGAAGCTCACCGCGTCGTTGGCGGTAAACACAATCTGCCCAACTGCGGCGCCCGGCGAAGCCGGCAGGCCCTTGGCCAGCACTTCCACGTCTTCGCTCGATTCATCGAGCTTCGGCACAAGGAAGTCATAGAGCTGGTTCGGCTCCACGCGGAAGATAGCTTCTTCCGTCTTGATCAGCCCTTCGTTCACCATATCGATCGCCACACGCACCGCAGCGCGGCCTGTGCGTTTGCCGTTGCGCGTCTGCAGCATGTAAAGCTTGCCTTCCTGGATGGTGAACTCAAAGTCCTGCATGTCGCGGTAGTGCTTTTCCAGGCGCGTCGTGATGTCGCGCAGCTGGTCGTAAACTTCCGGCATCAGCTTCTTCAACTCGCTGATGTGTACCGGCGTACGAATGCCTGCGACCACGTCTTCACCCTGCGCGTTCATCAGGAACTCGCCATAGAATTCCTTCTCGCCATTCGCGGGATTGCGAGTAAAGCCCACGCCCGTGCCGCTGGTCTCGCCCAGGTTGCCGAACACCATGGCTTGCACGTTCACCGCTGTGCCCAGATCGTCAGAAATGTTGTTGATGCGGCGATACACCTTCGCACGATCGTTCTGCCATGAGCGGAACACCGCATCCCTCGCCATCGACAGCTGCTCCAGCGGCTGCTGCGGAAATTCGCGACCTGCTTCCTTCTTTACGACTTGCTTGTACGCGGCAATCACTTCCTGCAGATCGGCAGCGGTGAGTTCCGTGTCCAGCTTCACGCCCTTCTTCTTCTTCTGACCGTCGAAGACTTCGTCAAACGCGTGCTTTTCGATATCGAGCACCACGTTTCCGAACATCTGGATCAGGCGGCGATAGGAGTCGTAAGCAAAACGCTCGTTATTGCTCTTCTTCGCCAGCGCTTTCACGCTCTCATCGTTCAGGCCCAGGTTCAGGATCGTGTCCATCATGCCGGGCATGGAGAACTTTGCGCCCGAGCGGACGCTCACCAGCAACGGATTGTCGCCTGCCCCCAGCTTCTGGTTCTGCAGCTTCTCCAGCCGCTCCAGCGCCGCCAGCATCTCCTTGTGGACCGCATCGGACGTTTTGTCCGTGCGCATGTACTCGCGGCATGCCTCGGTCTGGATCGTGAATCCCGGAGGCACCGGCAGTCCCGCATTGGTCATTTCTGCGAGCCCGGCGCCCTTGCCGCCGAGCACGTCCTTCATCTTGCCGTTGCCTTCGGCCTTGCCTCCGCCGAAGAAAAACACATACTGCGTTCCCGTTTTGGGTTTTGCCGACTCGGTCTGGGGTTGAGGTACGGAAGTTACGCTCATGAATCTATTCTCCGGATGTGCAAGGTTGGGGGCTCGCGAACAAATGTCTTGTTCTGGCTGAACTCACTTAATAATGACTGCTTGAAACGAGAGGACGCGTCCAGCAACGCCGCGCTACTCGGGGCCGCTCAAAGCGGCCACCGAAACTTTTATCTTAAACCGATTCTCCGCATACTTCTAGCGCTTCAGCACAGATGTTTTATGCACTGTGACGGAGCGCACATATTCAGAGTGCCCGGCTTTTGCTTGTCGCGAGCGTAGCGAGGGATCCCTATGGCCTGACTTGCACTCAGAGGACTGCTCGTCTCGGCGTACCTCGGTCGATCACATTAATATCGGGTTAAGAACCGTGGCATGCTGCGTCTCGTTGTCTCGGCATGCCGCATCGCACTCGCTGTTGCGACGGAAGCGCGAAATCAACGCGCTCTTGCCGACGGTGCAGCTGAAAAGAAATGCCGGGGCGGATTCGGCGCCTGCTCCCTCACCCCTTCGTTCCCTTCTCGTCCAACACTTTCATCAGTTCTTGGTATGTTTTCGGCATGGTCACCGTATCCCTCATCGCTACGGTTATCGGATATCGCGTTCCACCCGCATGCGTGCCTTCCAGGCCTTCGATGATCTCTTGCGCATATCCCCACGGAAACGCGAATGCCATCTCGTTATCCTGTGCCATGCCAAACACGCGATCGCCGGTGCAAGGTAAAATCACTTTGGGCTCATTGGTGGTGAGCGTTTGAATGACGATCTCAGCACAATCCAGCCGTCCGCCGCTGGTGGACACCACGCGTCCGCCGCGCTTGTACAGCGACGCATGCACCAGCCGCAGCACCTGCGCACTGTTCGCATAGATAGCGACCACATGCGGCTCAAACGTTGCGCGGTTAAGCGGCGCCACGCACACATACTCATAACTGCCCGGCTTGAATCTCCACGTGCTTGCCTCAAGGTTCGTAGCGGCTGCCTCATCTTTGCAGTACATGCCCAAAGAGATGAAGCCTTTCAGGTACTCCTCTGTGGGAGCATGGAATCCAAACGCGATCGCCGCCAGCGGACAGATCACATCGTCCTTGCCTACGGCGATTCCCCAACCGTAGCGCCGCGCCACCCCGATCGACTGGCATACGATCCATTGCTCTCCCATGCTCTTGCTCGGGATCTTCACACCTTCGGGGATTGGCTCGCCCTTCTTGAGCATTCGGATCGCGACCGGAAAAGTGTCAGGGCGGACGTACCGCGTCAGCGCATCATCAAGCTGTTTCAAGGTTGTAGAGAAAGCTTCGGCAGAAGCCATGGTGGAGCCCCCGGAATAAAGTGCGCGGAACCCAACAGCCTAGCAGATTTTCCTTTACCCCGAGCGAAGCGAGGGATTCCTCTTGCTTTATCCCGAGCGACGCGAGCGAACCCTGCGGCAGACCAGAATTTATAGGACATCGCTTACCGCCGCTTTAAGAGCTCGCCGTAGCCCTTCCTCAGCTCTTTGCTCACGTCTTCCAGCGTGTTCTGCAAAATCATCTGCCGGTAAGCCTCCCGCGCGATCGCCTGAATTCTGTCCTTTGGGATGTTTTTCACTTCGTCCACCAGAATCGTAGCTTGCACCAGCGAGCCAAGATCAATCGCACGGTCAAGCGCCTGCGCCTGCAGCGTGGAATACGTCTGCTGCGTCAGGTAAACATCTGTGTAGCGACGCAGTTCGTCGTAACTCATGTAGGTCACGGCGCCGCTGGTGCTGGCCGTTTGCCATGCCGTGGAATAAAGATCGTGGTTTGAAATGCTGAAGAAGACCTGTCCGCCCTTAACCGCATGGTGTGTCTTCGCCAGCTGGCGTATGGAGTCGATCATGTGGTTCAGGGTTTCGCTGCGCTGCTTGAACTCCGGCATCGCACCGTCAATTATTTCCTTGTTCTTCTCGATCTCAACTCTGATGTTCTCCCGCGCCTCCCGCACCAGCGCGCGGTGATGCACCCACTGCACCATGCCTTCCAATCCCAGGGCGATCAGAATGCCAAGCACCACAGTGAACATATGGAAGAAGAATTCCTTCTTACTATGGATCGGTTTCTCCGGGGCGTGAATCTCCATCGTCTCTCCTTGACAGGTAGATGGTGTGGAGCTGGGATCTTCACCGACGGCTGCGTCTGCGGCGGGAGTAACTTCTGACGCTTCGATCGCTCGCTTCTCGTCGGACATGGGGTACGGATGGCAGTGTATCTGCGCCCAGTCCACTGCGGCAAGTGTAGCTGCGCTGGCGTCTTCATCCCTTGCCTCGCCGCTGCTGCTGTCCCGGCTCTGCTCTGTGACTTTTAGCGATGCTTCGAGCGCCGTCAGGCGCGACGTCAGGTTAGCCCCCGGTCAAGGCGCGCAGCGCCGCAACCGGGGGTACCGTTCCCCTATGATCGCGAGCGCTGTAGGCGCGACATCCCAAAAGAGCGGTTTCTTGCGAAGCGAGCATTAGAGCGATTAGAGCAAACGCCGGCGAGGCCGACTGGGGTGCCGAGCCGGCTGCAACAGGAGCCTAAATGCTCCTGAGGAAAGCCGACGCGCTTCAGCGGTGTGGAGCGAAGCGACAGAAATTACGCCGCGCTGGTGTATTGCTTCTCAATCGCCGCGATCACCTGGTCCCGGCTCTCTTTCGCCGCGAGCTTCTCGTTCTCAATCTGCTCTACCTCTTCGGCCAGGTGCTTGTCCTTGATCGCCTCGCGAATCCACGTGGAGTAATCGTGCTGCTGGAGGTGATGCTGCCATGTGTCCTCATCCACGCCCTGCGCCATCTGGATAAAGATGGCGAGGTTCTGCGCGCGCAGATTCAACTTTCCTTCCGGGCCGCGAAAGACAAAACTCTTCTCCTTGATGTCCCCTTCCGCATACTTCCGCCGGTGCCGCCTGCGGTCAATCTTGCCCGGCTCCACATTCAGAACAAACGGACGCTCACCTTCCCGCAACCACGCCAGTGCCTGTCCTTTTTCGAGCTTCACCTCACCGCCATCGCCTGGCAGTTCGATATCGGCGCGCTCGGCAAAATCCTTCAACGTCTTTCCCGGCTCCGCTCCGATCGCCAGCACTGCCCCGACCGTCCGCAACGCCGCGCGCGACACATGGTCCGGATGCACCGTAACAAACACCGTTGAGTAGAGCTGTTGCGGGATCGCCACCGG
>DATAEJ010000039.1:0-4529 GCA_036258095.1 Candidatus Angelobacter sp.
ATCGCCCGTGGTGATGCCATGAAATCTAGAATACTGCTCATGACTGCATTCTTCGCGGTTCTCTTTGCCGTGGGGGGATGCTCGTCCAACCAACCGTTTGTCGCCAAAGCTCCAGAGGCCGTTCACGGGCTCAGCCTCACCCAGGTACAGGAACGGGACGTGCCCGATTTGTTTGAAGCGGTTGGTACGGTCCGGGCCTCGCGTACTTCTCCGATATCGGCAGAGGTCGCAGGGCTTGTAGTGGCGGTGAATGTCCATGAGGGCGACACCGTCAAGCTGGGCCAGACTCTACTCACCATAGAAGATGTACAGCCAAAGGCAACGCTTGACCAGGCCCAGGCGGCGCTCACGGCAAGCGAACAGGAAGAAGCAGCCGCAGAATCGGAACGTGCCCTGGCCCGGTCCACGTTCGCGCGTATGAAGAAGCTGCATGACGAAAAGTCCATCAGCCCGCAGGAGTTTGATGAGATCAATACACGCGTGCGATCCGCGACGGCCCGCCATGATGCGGCTGTGGCCAAGCGTGCTCAAGCGGCAGCAGGGTTACAGCAGGCCCGCATCCTTTTGGGCCGCGCGCGAGTTCGAGCACCCTTTGACGGCATGGTTACAGAACGGCGGATCGACCCCGGCGCGCTGGCTTCACCTGGCGAGCCGTTGCTGACCGTAGAGTCAACTGGGCGTTACCGCCTGGAGGTCAGCGTGAACGAAAGCGATCTTAAATATGTGCGACTCGGAGCGTCTGTTCCTGTTTCGCTGGATGCTTACGGCAGCGCGCCGATGACAGGCAAAGTAGCCCAGATCGTTCCGGCCGCTGATCCCGTAAGCCGCACCTTTGTCGTCAAACTCGACCTGCCAGTCAATGCAAACCTGCGCTCAGGCCTGTTTGGACACGCCGAATTCACACGTGGACAGTGGAAGGCGAATCTCATTCCTCATACGGCGGTGCTGGAACACGGGCAGCTTCAAAGCGTCTACGCCGTAGACGATAAAGATGTCGTCACTCTCCGGTACATAACGCTGGGGAAGGCACGAGCGGGAGACATAGAGGTCCTGTCCGGACTCAGCACAGGAGAAAGAGTGGTCTCTGATCCTGGTGGGCGCGATCTGGCAGGAAAGAGAATTGAGGCGAAGTGATGCATGGTCTTCGCATGGCGGGCCGGATAGCGCTCAGCTTCATTGAATCGAAGTTGACGCCACTTGCGATTACCGCCGCGCTGCTGCTCGGCGCCATGGCGATCTGGCTTACACCACGGGAAGAAGAACCGCAGATCGTTGTGCCCATGCTCGACGTTATGGTGCAGATGCCCGGCGCTTCCCCCCAGGAAATTGAACAGCGCGTGAGCATCCCGATGGAAAAGTTGTTGCGCGAGATACCGGGAGTCGAATACCTGTATTCGATCTCTCATCCCGGGATGAGCGTCGTGATCGTCCGCTTCTACGTGGGCACCAGGGAAGAAGACGCAATCGTCAAGACATACAACAAGCTGTACTCGAACTTTGACAAGATCCCGCCCGGCGTCTCGCAACCGATCATTAAGGCCCGCTCAATTGACAATGTCCCGATCATGGCCCTGACCCTCTGGGGTGCGAAGTACGACGCCTCCCAATTGCGATTAATTGCCGGCGAACTGGAACACACCATTGAGCAGATTGATGACGTGTCCGAAACCAGCATGATTGGCGGGCAGCCGCGCGCGGTACGTGTGGTCCTGGATACGAACAAGCTCGCAGCGTATGGCTTAACGCCAGGCCAGGTTGTCAGCCAATTGCAGGCCGCAAACTCTCGCGAAAGCTCAGGCAGCTTTGCGCGCGATAACCGCGAGTTTCAGGTCGAGGCC
Organism: Candidatus Angelobacter sp.; assembly: GCA_036258095.1. Classification (GTDB taxonomy): domain Bacteria; phylum Acidobacteriota; class Terriglobia; order Terriglobales; family Acidobacteriaceae; genus Angelobacter. The sequence goes on from DATAEJ010000039.1 coordinate 1,839, forward strand.
GGGAACTTTTTTACTCGCGCAGAAGACTTGCAGCCAGTCGTTGTGGGCGTTCACAATGCGCGTCCGGTGTACTTGCGAGACGTGGTCCAGAAAATTGAGGATGGGCCGGCGGAGCCCGTGAACTATGTCTTGTTCGGCAACGGCGGGGGCGTAGCGCGCACCGGCGAACAGGCGGCAAGCGCGCCTCCCGGCAGCGAATTTCCGGCCGTGACGATTACCGTGGCCAAGCGCAAGGGAACAAATGCAACCGTCATCGCGCAGCGCATCCTGAAGCGCATGGACGAGTTGCGAGGCAATGTGGTTCCCGCAGACCTGAGCCTGACCGTGACCCGAAACTATGGAGAAACAGCCAAAGACAAATCCGACGAACTGCTGAAGCACCTGATGCTGGCTACATTGTCCGTAACATTGCTGATCGCCTTCGCACTGGGCTGGCGAGAGTCTGGGGTCGTCCTTGTGGCGATTCCGGTAACGCTGGCGCTTACGCTCGCCATCTTCTATCTATTCGGGTACACGCTCAACCGCGTTACGCTCTTTGCGCTGATCTTCAGTATTGGCATCCTGGTGGACGACGCCATTGTGGTGGTGGAAAACATCGTCCGCCATTTTCGGCTGGCGGAGAATCGCGGCAGGCCTCTTGCTCAAGTTGCAGTGGAGGCCGTAGACGAGGTTGGCAATCCCACCATTCTGGCGACATTCGCCGTCATCGCGGCAATCTTACCCATGGCTTTTGTCCGAGGATTGATGGGGCCATACATGCGGCCGATTCCCGTGGGGGCATCTGCAGCGATGCTCTTTTCACTGGCGGTTGCGTTTATTGTTTCGCCGTGGGCTGCCTTGCGTCTGCTGCGCCACTATTCCCAGTCCCCTGATGACCACGGGCACGGGGCCGAGGGTTGGATGACGCGGCTCTATCGCCGTTTGATGGAACCGCTGCTTGCCAGTGGAAAACGGCGCATAATTTTCTTTGCAGGGATCGCGCTGTTGCTGTTGGCGGCCTGCGCCCTGGTTCCGCTCAAACTCGTGCACGTGAAGATGCTGCCCTTCGATAATAAGAGCGAGTTCCAGGTGATTGTGGATATGCCCGACGGCACCACGCTGGAACAGACCACCCGCGTGGCCCAGGAGTTGGCGCGTTACCTTGGCCAACAGGCCGAGGTACAGAACTACCAGATCTACTCTGGAACTGCGGGGCCGTACAACTTCAATGGGCTCGTGCGCCATTACTTCCTGCGGGGGCAGCCCAACCAGGCTGATATCCAGGTGAACCTTCTCTCGCGCCATGATCGCAGTGCACAGAGTCACGAAATTGCGCGGCGGCTGCGTCCAGAACTACAAAAGATCGCGCAACGCTTTGGCGCCCGCATCAAGGTGAGTGAAGTCCCTCCGGGACCACCGGTGCTGCAGACACTGGTGGCGGAAGTCTATGGGCCTGACCAGGAAGGCCGGCTGAAACTGGCAGGGAACATCAAAGACATCTTTCAACACACACCGGGAGTGGTGGATGTTGACTGGTACGTGGAGGATCCGCAGCCGAAATACGAAATTAAAGTCGATCTCGATAAGGCGGCTCTGCATGGAGTATCGGCCGCGGACGTGACGCGTACCGTCCAGGTAGCTTTGCGTGGAGCCGAGGCCGGTCTGCTTCATAGCCCAAACAGCCGTGAGGATATTCCGATAGACGTTCGTCTTGCTCGCTCCGGCCGCTCGGGGATTGCCGAGCTATCAAGCATCAAACTTGCCACAGCAACAGGAGGACAGGTTTCGCTGGGGGAGGTAACAAACACCACAGCGACAACCATCGACCGCAGCACTTATCGAAAGAACATGCAATCGGTGGTCTACGTCACGGGAGATTTGGCGGGAGAAGAAGAGAGTCCGGTCTATGCAATCTCTAAAATGAATGAGGCCATCGATCGGTTGAGGCTCCCCGACGGATATTCCGTCCAGCGTTACAACGCCGTGCAACCAGAATCGACGGAACACTATTCGATGAAATGGGATGGCGAGTGGCACATCACGATTGAGGTGTTCCGTGATCTGGGACTCGCATTTGCGGCCGTGCTGGTCCTGATCTACGTGCTGGTGGTGGGCTGGTTCAAGTCGTTCCGGACGCCTCTGGTCATCATGGCGCCGATTCCATTGACTCTCGTTGGCATTCTTCCCGCGCATGCCCTGATGGGCGCTTTCTTCACCGCGACTTCCATGATCGGCTTCATTGCCGGAGCGGGAATCATTGTCCGCAATTCGATCATCCTGGTTGACTTTATTGAACTGCGCCGCTCGCATGGCGTTCCCCTGGCGCAGGCCGTTGTGGACGCCGGCGCAATTCGCTTTCGACCCATGCTGCTAACGGCGGCGGCCGTTGTGGTGGGCGCGAGCGTGATTCTGTTTGACCCGATATTTCAAGGTCTGGCCATCTCGCTCATGGCTGGCGAAGTGGCCTCGACATTTCTCTCGCGCATGGCTGTGCCAGTGCTTTACTACCTGAGCGAACGCAAGCGTGAGCACACTATTCCGCCGCATGTCCATGCACCAGAGAATCTGGCTGACACCGCGGCTTAGGCAAAGGAGGTACAAAATGACAGTTGAACGCACTCTTAGATTGATGGCGGGCGCTTTTGTATTGATATCGCTCGCACTTGGCTACTGGGTTTCCCCTTACTGGTACCTATTTACAGCGTTTGTGGG
>DATAEJ010000040.1:0-36596 GCA_036258095.1 Candidatus Angelobacter sp.
GTAGGGGAAGCCCAGCGTCTGCACGGCTTCCGTCGCAATGGCCCGCTCCGCGCCTTTCTGGTTCACCACAATGCCAATGATCTCGACATCGTCCGGCGGATCCAGCTGCTTGAGAACTTCTTCCGAGTCGGCCATCTGCGGGATGGCCTTGGGCGAGACAAACGACACCGCATCTATGTGCTTGAACCCGGCCCCAATCAGCGCGCGCAGGTACTGCGCCTTGAGTTCAGTCGGAATCTGGCCCTTCAAGCCCTGCCAGGCATCGCGCGGGCATTCGATCAGTTTGACTTTGTTACTCATACGTCTCTCTCTAATCCGATCTTAAGTCTGCAGCACCCCCACCTTAAACTCCTTCACCTCCGGGTTCAGGCTCACTGCCTCCAGTGCTGTGATGAGTGCGTCGCGCGTCTCCATGGGATCGATGATCTTGTCCAGCCACAGGCGGGCCGCGCCGTAGCGTGGATCGGTCTGGTGGTCGTAGGTGGCCTTTACTGAGTTGAACAACTCCTGCTTTTCCGTATCGCTCAGCTTTTTGCCACCGCGTTCGAGCTGCTTGATTTTGATTTCCACCAGCGTGCCCGCAGCGGAAGAGCCGCTCATCACGGCGTAGCGGGCGCTTGGCCAGGCAAACACAAACCGCGGATCATAGGCCTTGCCGCACATGGCGTAATGTCCTGCACCAAATGAGCCGCCGATGATGACTGTGATCTTGGGTACCACGGAGTTTGAGACCGCGTTCACCATCTTGGCTCCGGCTTTGATGATGCCGCTCCACTCGGCGTCGCGACCCACCATGAAGCCGTTCACATCATGAACGAAGACAAGCGGCACCAGGTTCTGGTTGCAATCCATGATGAAGCGCGCAGCCTTCTCGGCGCTCTCGGTATAGATGACGCGTCCGAACTCGACTCGCTTTTCACCGGAATGCGGATCGGTCTGCTGGACCGGCAATGCCTGGTTAGCCACGATGCCCACAGCGTAACCGCCGATGCGCGCCATCCCGCAGACCACCGTCTTGCCATACTCAGCCTTGTACTCGTCAAATTTCGCGCCATCCACCACTCGGGCGATGATCTCTTTCACGTCGTACGGCCGCATGCCGTCAGATTCAAAGATGCCGTAGATTTCTTCTGCGGCATACGCGGGCGGCTCAGCTTTAGCGCGGTCGTACTGCGCGCCGGGCTTATGCCCAAGCTTGCTCACGATGGAGCGAATCCGTTCCAGGCAGATGTGATCGTTGGCTTCGCGATAATCGATGGTGCCGGCGATCTGGGCATGCATCTGCGCGCCGCCCAGCTCTTCCGCCGAATACCTGGCTCCAATCGCCGCCTGCACCAGCGCCGGTCCGGCCAGAAACAGGCCGCTGCCCTCGGTCATGAGGATGGTGTCACACATCACAGGCAGGTAAGCGCCGCCGGCCACACACATGCCCATAATCGCCGTAATCTGCGGAATTCCCATGGCGGACATGACCGCGTTGTTGCGAAACACACGGCCAAAGTCGTCAGTGTCCGGGAACACGTCCTCCTGCAGCGGGAGGAAGACGCCGGCTGAGTCCACGAGATAAATCGTCGGTATGTTGTTCTCGATGGCGATGTTCTGCGCCCGGATTACTTTCTTCGCCGTCATTGGGAAGAACGCCCCGGCCTTTACCGTCGCGTCGTTCACGATCAGCATAAACAGGCGACCATGAATGCGGCCAAGCCCCGTCACCACTCCCGCGGCGGGCGCGCCGCCCCACTCTTCGTACATCTCATAGGCGGCGTACAGCCCTAGCTCGAAAAACTTACTGTCACGGTCAATGAGCAGGTCAATGCGCTCTCGCGCAGTCAGCCGTTTTTTGTTGTGTTGAGCATCAATGGCTTTTTCACCGCCGCCCTGGCGGATCTGTTCTTCTTCCGTGCGGACCGCAGCTACCAGCTCAGCCATGCTGCGCATGTTCTTTTCGTAGCGGGCGGAAGTCGCGTCAATCTTGCTGTGGATCTTGTTGGAGAGTTCAGGCATGGAGGTCAGGACAAACCTCTTAGGTTAAATGAGAGCGGGAAGAGGGGGCAAACTCAGTCAGCAACGACCAGTATCCGCTGCGCCTCGGCAATGGGATCGGCGCTGATGTGATTCGCCAGCCCAATCTTCAGCGCCTCGTTCGCTCCTACCTTCTCGGCCAGCAGGAACATCTGCAGTGCTCGGCTTCTCCCGATCAGTCGCGGCAAGCGCTGGGTACCGCCCCAGCCTGTGATGAGTCCCAAGGATGCGCCGCGATGCCCGAACACTGCATTCGGTGCCGCGATGCGGTAGTCGCAGGCGAGCGCCAGGTCCATCCCGCCTCCCATGCAGTAGCCACGGATTGCGGCAATCACCGGAACAGGGAAAGAGTCGATGCTGTTCATAAGCCGCTGCCCAAGGCGTGAGAACTTGTACGCTTCCGGCCCGGTGAGCTTTGCGATTTCGTTAAGGTCAGCGCCGGCCGAGAAAAAGCGCTCGTTGCCCGTGATAATCAACGAGCTGATTGCCTCAGCCTCGGCTTCGGTCCGCAAATTTGCCACCGCTTCGAGCAAGTGCCCGATAACCCTCAACGACAGAATGTTGCTGCCATCGGCTGAGTTGAGTGTTACGACAGCAGCCTGGTCAAGGCATGAGACCGTGATCGGTTCGGAAGCAATCGGCATCAGGAGCGATCCAGCTCAGTAGAAATCGCTGCAGCTCAGGAAGAATCCGCAGTTCTTGCAGACGACTTTGCACCGTGACTCGCGCATCTCGGAACCACAATTCGGGCAGTAGGCAGCAGGATTCGTGGATTTCGGCCTGGCTGGTTCCATCTGCTGCGCAGCTTGAGCCGCTTCATCTTTCATCATGGTTCTGGCAGTGTAACCAAAACAAAGCAAAGCTGCAGCTGGAAATTCAGAGCTGAAGCCAACTGCTTTTACCGTGCTCACATCTCAACGGCAGTCGCTCCTGAATACCTCGGCGGCGCTAGGGACACCTCGCCTGTGCAGATTACTGTCTTTGGCCTGACAATCTCTTCCTCCTGGGGCAACGGACATGCTACGCCCTACCGTGCCATCGTGAAAGCGCTGCATGCGATGGGTCACGAAGTTCACTTCTTTGAGAAGGATGTTCCCTACTACCGTATCCGCCGCGACTTCGACCACTGCGCCTACTGCCGGCTCGTTCTGTATGACGAGTGGGACGGCATTCGGTCCGAAGCGCTCGAGTGTGCACGCGCGTCGGATACCGTGATCACCGCCAGCTATCTCCCTGAAGGCCGGCGTATCAATGATGAAGTGCTCGCGCTGAGTGGCCCGTTAAGGGTTTACTACGATCTCGATACACCCGTTTCGCTCGGCAACATGGAGCGCGTGGGCGTCGAATATGTCCGTCCGGAACAGCTGGCTGAGTTCGACCTGGTGCTTTCTTTTACCGGCGGCATGGGCCTGGAAGAGCTTGAACGCCATTACCACGTGCGCATGGCCCGCCCCCTTTACGGATGCGTGGATCCCGACGACTATCACCGCGTGCCCGCCGCAGAAGAGTTCGCTTGCGATCTCAGCTACATGGGTACCTACGCTCCCGACCGCCAGCAGAAACTGGATGATCTGTTCCTGGAGCCTTCGCGCCGGCACCCCGTAAAACAATTTCTTCTGGCCGGCTCTTTGTATCCGTGGGAGTGGCAATGGCCGGCAAATGTGCGGCGCATCGAGCACGTCACGCCGTATGACCATTCGCGTTTCTACTCATCTTCGCGGATTACGTTGAACATCACCCGTGGCGAGATGGCACGCTGGGGCTGGTGTCCGTCAGGGAGATTTTTTGAAGCAGCCGCATGTGGAACGCCCGTGATCAGCGACTGGTGGGAAGGGTTGGAGAATTTTTTCGATCCCTGGGCTGAGATCCGTGTCGTCAGAAGCCCCGAAGACGTAGAAGATGCCCTTAGGATGTCAGACAGCCAGATCATTGAAATGGCAGACCGTGCCCGCCAGAGGACGCTGGAAGAGCACACCGGGCAAGTCCGGGCGCGGCAGCTATTGGCGTACTTCGAAGAGGCCCGTGGCGTGGCATCTAACCTGAGCAGTGAGGTCGCACGATGATCGGCATCATTCCAGCTGCGGGCGCAGGACAGCGAATTCAGCCACTTGGCTGCTCGAAAGAACTCCTGCCGGTGGGATCGCGGATGGTCGAAAATATCGAGCGGCCCAAAGCCGTCTCTGAATACCTGGTGGAGCGGATGATAGCGGCCGGCGCCGAGCAGATATGCATGGTGATCTCGCCGGAAAAGACCGACATTGTCCGCTACTACGCCGAGCGCAATTACGCTGCTGAAATCTTCTACGTGGTGCAGCAGCATCCGCAGGGACTCTGCGATGCTCTGTTCCGCGCCGAACCCTTCGCGCGGAGCCATGAAAAGGTGCTCATCGGCCTTCCCGACACAATCTGGTTCCCGGAAAATGCCTATTTGCCAGCGATCGATCTTGACCGGTCCGATGTGGACCTGGTGCTCTTTCCCGTGGACAATCCCACGGTGTTCGATGCTGTAGTCTGCGATGATCTGGGCTTCGTACGTGAAGTGCAGGTTAAGCGCAAAGATGCTGCTTCCAACTGGATCTGGGGGGCTGTGACCGCCCGCGGCGAGTCCTTCCATCGACTCAAGCTGTTGTGGGAAGCGCGCCATCGGGCTGACGAATACCTCGGCGACCTGTTGAATGCCTTCATCGCCGCCGGCCATGTGGTTCGTGGCCATGCCTGCGGCGAACTCTACATGGATGTGGGGACGCTTGAGGGCTATCGGACGGCACAGGACTACCTGCGCCACAGGTTGCGGTCGTTGCGAGCAGCTTGATTTTTAGGCTATGCGTTGGCGCGAAGGATATCGCGTATCTCGCGATTGATCTTGGCACAGTCCCGCGTGGCCTTATCAATCAGGTCTGACCACTTCCTGGCATTCTCGTCGAGATTCATCTGCGCCAGCAGGTAAGACGCCTGCATGATGGTTTCGATCGAATTGCTCAAATCATGCGCGAGTGACCTTAACTTAGTGTTGATTTCGGCGGGAATCTTTGCTGTGCTCTCCATCTTCGGTTGCGCACTCATCTGTGCCCTTCCTCAGAGTCAGGGACTCTTAGTCATCTTAAGTTGGCCCTGTACTTGGACGCAAACCACCGGGAAATAGTTTTCTTAGCGCAACTTAAGCCTCCTTGTTGCGTTCGCCGCTTCAATTGTTCCGCTTAATCTGCGGCCTGACGAGTCGTAGTCCCCTAAGGTGAAACTCGCCGGGGATTAAGGCACTTGTCGGTGATGAGATTAAGCACTGGCCTGCCTAGAATTCACCCACTGAAGCAACTCCGTGCGGGAGGGATGCTGAACATCTTCCGGGAATTCTGAACGAATTTCAGGGCTCCTATCGCCGTCCCCCAGGCGGCGCACAGCCCCGGGGGGATTCATGCATCTGCGTCGATTTCATGTTCCGTTTTTTGTATTGACTATTTGCGTCAGCTCTTTTGCCGGCACTCATTTCAAGGCCACAACCACCCTTTCCGCCGAGACGGCGAATAATACCAGCGCCGCTGATACCTTCGTGGCGCAAACGAACGGCAATGCCGGAGCGGGCAATGTGAGCAAAGTGCCGCTCCACAATCTGCTTTACGCCGGCGCCACGGCCAGAATCTACACCCATTTCATGCCCTGGTTTGGCGCCACAGATCACATGAACGTCGGGTACACGTCCAACGATGTTCTTCAGGTTCAGCGCCAGGTGAATGACATGGTCAGCCGGGGGCTCGACGGCGCCATCATCGACTGGTACGGCCGCGGCACGCTGAACAAAAACTATGTGACTTACGACCACGCGACGCAGCTGGTCATGCAGCAGGCCCAGCTTCATGCCGGCTTCAAATTTGCGATTACCTACGATGGTGGCGCCCTGCGCGCCTGTGCTGGCGCTGTGGGGTGCGACGTCACCCAGATGATGATCGACGACCTGAATTACGTGGCAACCACATATGAAGGCTCTGCGGCTTATCTGTGGTATGGAGGCCGACCCGTAATTTACTTTTTTGGCCAGGAAGCCTACACCATCGATTGGACCCGTGTACGCGCCGGTGTGGCAAACAATCCTCTATTCATCTTCCGCAACTCCGGTGGATTCACTTTGGCCCAGAGTGGCGGCGCATTCTCCTGGGTGGCGCCGGAAACAGTGACCGCCACTAACCCCATCGCACTTAATTATCTGGACGGCTATTACAAGACCGCGCTTACGAATCCCTTAACGTACTCCACCGGGTCGGGCTACAAGGGCTTCAATGACACGCTCGCGGCGTGGGGCTCCGGACGCATCATTTCGCAGCAGTGCGGCCAGACGTGGCTGCAAACACTGGCGGAAGCGGGCAAGTACTACTCCGGTACCAGCCAAATGCTCGGTATTCAGCTGGTTACCTGGAACGACTATGAAGAGGGATCTGAAATCGAGAGCGGTATCGACAACTGCGTTGCCGTGACGCCCACAGTGGCCGGCACGGTCGCGAGTTGGACGATTACTGGTCAACAGAACACGATCGATCACTTCTCTATCTTCATCTCTCAGGATGGCCAGAACCTTATGTGGCTGGCGGACGCGACACCCAATGTGCGAAGCATGGATCTGGCGCAGTTCAGCCTGGACGCCGGAAACTACCTGCTCTTCGTCAAAGCAACTGGCGCCCCTTCCATGACGAACAAGATGTCAGCAGGCGTGCAAGTCACAGTTCCGAACCTGCCGCCAGTCGCGTCCCTCTCGGTTACACCTGCTTCCGGGACCGCTCCCGTCACAGTCACAGCATCCACAGCCGCTTCCAGCGATGTGGACGGCACGATCGCTTCAAGTTCGATCAACTTTGGGGACGGCTCGGCTCCGGTCGCAGGCCCGAGCGCTTCTCATATATACTCCGCGGCCGGAACATACGCCGTTACGGCCACGGTCACGGACAATCTGGGCGCGAGCTCTTCAACCAGCGCCACAGTATTGGTGGTCGCAGTGAATAAACCTCCAGTTGCCCAGCTTGCCTTGTCTGCGACCAGCGGCTACGGACCGATGACCGTGAGCGCAAGCACCTCAGGCTCGACCGATCCTGACGGTACGGTGGTTTCGAGCACAATCGATTTTGGCGACAGTACGAGCGCCGCCGGTCCCAACGCCACTCACACGTACAGCGCAGCCGGAAGCTACACCGTATTGGCGAGCGTGACAGATAATTCCGGGGCAACTTCGTCCACTTCTGCAACCGTGACCATAAAGGCGCCGGAAGTAATCGTAAGCAGCCCCACCACGAGCAGCGTTGCTTCGCCAATTCATGTGGTTGCAACGGGATATTCGGGTCTGACGGTTACGGCGATGCAGATCTATCTGGCCGGCACACTTGTGTACCAGGTCAACGCGGCGAGTCTGGATACGACGATCGCGGCCTCATCGGGTACGCAGAGCCTCACGATAAAGGGCTGGGACAGCAGCGGCCGGAATTTTTCGAAATCGATCTTAGTCAGCGTCACGAATTCAAACCAACCGCCGCTTGCATCGCTGAGCCTGAGCGCCACTTCACTACTGGCAGGCGCTTCGATCACGGCGAGCACCGCGGCATCTTCTGATCCCGACGGCACTATTGCATCGAGCCAGATCAACTTTGGCGATGGAACCGTGGTCACCGCGACTTCAGCGACGCATCAGTTCAGGATTGCCGGAACGTTCACCGTTAAAGCGACGGTAACCGATAATGGCGGCGCAAGTTCCACCACCAGCAAAACCGTCACGGTGAATCCGCAGTTCGTGACAATTACCAGCCCGTCGTTCACGAGCACGACCAGTTCCTCTATAACCGTTAGCGGCAGCGGCTTCTCCGGTTATGGGGTTACAACGATGCAGGTGTATATCGACGGCTCGTTGCGCTCGCAGGTCTCCGGCACGAGCATCAGCACGACGGCTTCGCTGGGCAAAGGAACGCACACCATCACGTTGCAGGGCTGGGACAGGTCAGGAGCGGCGTTTAAGAAGTCAATGTCGGTGACGCGAAATTAGCCGGAACCGCCTATCCTTCCCAGACAAACGCGTCGAACTTCCGCCTGGTGGTGAAGCTGAGCTTGCGATAAAGTTCCACTGCCTTGCGATTGGCCTCGGTAACGGTCAGGCTCAGTGCGGAAAAATTGCGGGTACGCAATTCCTGAGTGCAGAGGCCCATGAGAGATTCGCCGATGTGACGGCCACGGTATTCAGGAAGCACGCAGACCTGAGTCACGTGACCTACGTCTTCGCGCACGCGGGAACAAAGCAGCAGCCCGGCGATGGACCTTGTTGGCTTGTGAATCGCCACGAATGACGCATTGCCGTCAAAAATGCCGCAACCCGGGAACCGCACGATATTGTTCAGGAACCGCAATGATCCATTGAGGCTGCGGTACTGATCGTTGATTTCAGAATCCACGTGATTGCGATAGGCGGTTGTGATTACCGAGGCTGCGGGCTGGAAATCGCCCTCCATCCAGCGGCGGTACTCGAACTCCGGCTGCTGGATGATGTGCGGACGTTGCGACAGTGCAAGAGGCAGCACCATGAATAGACGCGGGAATTGCCGGAAGCCTTCCGCCAGGAAAGGCCCACTTAGCACGCCGCTTTCATGCGTGAGCAACTGCGCTTCAATTCGATGGACTCCAGGAGACCGCTGCAAAGTCTCGATGACATGGATGCTAAGACGTCTTTCCACCGTGTCGCCGGGCAGGCGAATCGAATTGTCCGCAAACAGGTCTCCGATGACTCCCTTACTTCCTTCATAAACGAAAAAAGCATAACCGCCCACACGGCTACCCTCAACCGCGGCGTATCCGGGGAGAATCTTGGAATCCACATAGCGCAAGATCATCTCCGCTGAGGAGCGGTAGTCCCACGACATCAGTTCGGCCCAAAGCTGGGTCTCGCGCTCCAAAAGGGGGCGCAGTTGCTGGGAGCTGAAATGTCGCAGGTCGAGGATCTCCACGCCAAAAGGTTGTTGCGTCCGGGGTGTCTCGATCGGGGTATGCAGGCCCATGTCTACTTCCCTGCCCAATTCAACTTTACGCCAAATGGCAGCGAGTTAGAAGTCTAGCTGGGCCATGAAAGTTACGCCAGTACCGGAAATACCATAGGAACCAACCCAGTAAGAATTTCCTGGAACGGAAAATCACTTCTGGTATGTGACGCGGAAAAATTCCAGTCTTTGCGGTGGAAAGTCACCGATCCGCGTGATGGTCCCATGGGAGATCAGCGCCTGTAATGCGTCAGCGCTCCCCTGCTTTGCGATCACCACGTGGTCGAAAGCTGGGACACCATCGCGTTCGTAGCGCGGGATCGACTGGTCGCGATAAAAATTCAGGCCATACTCCACTTCGCGCCTTGCGTTAAACACCGCAACCCGGGAATCTGCCGCCCCAACTTTTTTCAACTGCTGGTTGATGCTGCGTGATGATTGTGTCTCATCAATCGTGATGCCGTTCAGACGCAGCAAAAGCATCAGCCCCAACACCACTGGTACCAGAGTGACAAACCGCAGCACCCGCAAACCCGACTTGCGCACGAACAGCAGCACGACAATTGCGATCACACCAGAGCTTACGGCAATGATGTAGCGAGTTGTTGAGGGAATGGGCTCGCGCATCATGGAAAACGGCGCAACCAGTGCACCCGCCATCAGCACGCCGCATACCAGTGAGTGCAACATCAGCTTGATCCGTGAAATGCCGGTCCCATGCAAGTAAAAAGCAGTGAGGATTGACGCCGGAGGGATTGAAGGAAGGATGTAACCGGGCAGCTTCGATCGCGAAATGCTGAAGAAAACAATCGGCACCAGAATCCAAACGATGAGAAAACTGCTCAGTCCATCGTCATTTTCAGCGGTTACCCTTTCAGGCTCTTCCAGCCGCCGACGCACCCGCCATTCTTCGCGAACGGATTCAACCAGCGCCGGCGCCGTGAATACCACCCAGGGCAGCACCATCAGCAGAAAGACCGGAATGTAGTACCAGAACGGCTGTGAGTGCTGGTAAAGGTTGGTGCCAAAACGCTCCAGGTTGTGCTGCAGAAAGAAGGTACGGAAAAACTCCGGAGCGCGCCTCTGCACCAGGATGTACCAGGGAACGCTGACAAGGAAGAAGAGGCCAAAACCGGGAAGCCACAGGCTGCGCAGAAAGCCTTCGCCGTCACGCCGCAACCAGGCATAGGCGCCCACGATCAGGAGCGCAAATGCCGGCGCGACCGGCCCTTTCGCCAAAGCGGCGATGGCCAGCAGGACGAAAAACACAGCCAGCCAGAATCTCTTGTCCGTCTTTCTCCACGTCCACCATGCCAGCATCGCGATGCAGAAGGGCGCCGTAAGCTGCATGTCGGTCGAAGCACCCCGGGCAAAGCCGATCATGCCGGCCATGGAGACTGTGATCATGGCGCCATCGAACTCTGCGCCCTCTCGAAAGCGCAACAGGAATGCGTAGATCGCAAAGACAAGCACCATGGCGAACAGAGCGGATGGAACTCTTGCAGCCCAGTCCTGCACACCGAAGAGCCGGTAGGAAATGATTTCCCCCCAGTAGAGAAGGACTGGTTTCTCCAGCCACGGTTGTCCATTGATGGTGGGTAGCACCCAGTCATGGCGGGCGAGCATCTCACGCCCGATCTGTGCATAGCGCGGCTCGTCAGCCCCAACCAGCCCAAACGCACCCAGGCCGAAGAAGAAGCAGAACAGGCAGACGCCAAACACAATGGCGAGTTGGAGCACCGTCAGGCGAGTGCGATCAGTCATGCCGCTCGCTCAAACAACATAGGCTGGCGAACCATGTGTTCCACGTGCGGGAGACTTGTTTTCACGTATGTGGCCTCAATCGGCTTAGTGGACGTGCTGATTTCGCAATTCGGTTAAGACGAGCGCAGCGGCGGCTTGCACAGGGCCTTCCACGGAAAATCCGGAGGCACATTCGTGTCCGCCGCCGCCAAAGCGTTCCGCCACGGTGGCAACGTTCACCGCACCTTTGCTGCGAACGCTCACACGAACGCGGTTGTTCGCAAGCTCCCGGAAAAAGACAGCTACTTCGATTCCCGCAATGCCCAGAGCGTAATTAACCAGCCCTTCGCAGTCTTCATCGAGAGCTTCACAGCGCTCCATGTCCTCACGCGTCACGGACATCCATGCAATCTCACCTTCGCGGTGCAGTCCCGAAAGCGCAGCGCCCAGGAGCCGCATCTTGGAGAGCGGGCTGGAGAAGTATATGTTTTGCGCGATTCGCGCCGGATCGGCCCCGCGTTCCACCAGGGTCCTGGCAAGCTCAAAAGTGTGCGCATTGGTTGGCGAATAACAGAATGATCCTGTGTCAGTAAGCACGGCGGCATAGAGGCATGTGGCTATTTCAGGCGTGATCACCACCCCAGCAGCCAGTGCCAGCCGGTAAATCATCTCTCCCACCGCGGAAGCCGTGGGGTCAATCCAGTTCACATCTGCGAAATTCTTTGCAGCTGCATGGTGGTCAATATTGATCAGGAACTTGTCCTCGAGCCCTTCCAGACGTGTGCGTTGCACACTGTCACACTCCAGGATGATCGCCGCATCAAAGTCCCCATTCACATGGTTGGCATGCTGGATTGCATCAGCCGATGGCAGGGGTTTGTACAGGACCGGCACAGGGTCGGCAAGCACGGTGTGGGCTTGCTTGCCCATCTGCTGAAGGACCTGTTGCAGGGCCAGAGTAGACCCGATTGCGTCGCCATCCGGGCGCGCATGGGAGGTCACCAGCAGCCTCTTGCGTTGCTGTATCGCTTCCAGGACCTGCGGGAGCCCGTCCATGTTCTCCTATTTCTTGCGTTTCTTGATTCGACCCAGCAACTCGTCAATGCGCGCGCCGTATTCCTGCGACTTGTCCAGGAGGAATGCCAGATCAGGTACATGCCGCGTTCCCATCCTCTCCAGCAACTCATGCCGGATATAGCCTTTCGCAGCATTGATGGCCTTCAAGGTCATCTCCTGCTCGTGCTCATCGCCCTGTACCTGGATAAAAACCTTGGCGCTTTTTCCATCTGATTGCAGTGCCACTTCACTCACGGTGCACAGCGCAATCCGGGGGTCGCCCAACTCGCCTTCGATGATGGCCCCAATCTCTTCTTTCAGGGCCTCACCAATACGCTGCAGGTGATGCTGCTTGCCTCTTTGCTCGGGCATTTTCCCGCCTGATGAAAAACCTATGAGGATATCAGAGAAGACGAAGAGATGGAATGGTGGGCGAGATCGGGATATCGGAGTATCGGGATATCGGGGTATCAGGGTCGAGGCACTCGAGAGGGAGTCCCGGCGACCGATGCTCAACTGGAGTACTGATGTTCCGTTACTCGATTCCGTCCGCTAGCTCTCCAGATAGTCCAAAAACGAGTCCACCACCTCGCCTCCGGCATTGTTCGCCAGCTTCGCGGCTTCACGCTCCACGTTCCTCATCAGCCCTTCCAGGTAATCGCGAGAATCAGAGATGCTGACCACCCCCAGAGTCGCTCGCTGCCAGAGATCGGTAACGTCGATCTCGGCAACGGACACGTTGAAGGTGTTGCGCAGGCGGTCTTTCACGCTGCGCAGCACCTGTCGCTTGTCCTTGAGCGAATGCGCAGCTTCGATGTGAATTTCGAGCGTTAAGTAGGCGATGGGCATGGAAGAGAAAGCTTAACGCGGATTTTGCCCCATGAGCCTCCATGCTTGGCTCTTTTCATTGGATCACGCGAGTTTTTCACTTCTTTCCCGCACTTGCTCAGACGTGAGTCCGTAGATCGGTGGTGTGGGTATGCCCAGAATGCCGAGGTACGTGTAGATCTGCGCGCGATGATGTATTTCGTGTTCCACCATGGCGCGAAGCCACTTCCATACCGTGATTGGCGTCCCGCCGGGAGTAACACACTTCTTCTCGAGATCTGCAGCCGTAAGGCTGCGGAAAACTGCCATGGACTCAGCGTGCGTGCGATGGAAAAACTCAATCACTTGTTCCGGGCCGTCCGCGAGTTCGGGACCGTGCCCGGGATAACGGCTGGGCCTGAGTTGCACGTTTTCCGCGTACATGTAACGTTCGATAGTGGCGATATGGCGGATCAGGTCGGCAAAGCTGAACTTGCCTTCCGCCGGCCGCCAGTCAAAGTTTTCGCGCGGGATACAGGCGATCACGCGCAAGGTTCGCTGTCGGATTTTTTCGTAATAGTCGATGAACTCTTCGGGGTTGCGAAATTCCATGGTAGCTCTCGCTTCATTTGATTTTTGAGGTGGTGCTGCGAGCTGCGAAATTTTCAGGGCACGTGACTGACCTGAAATCGTTGATCGTTTATGGCAATCGCTCCTGAATCCAACCTGGCAGCTTCAGTTCCTCTTTCACCTGAACGCCGCTCGCCTCTGTGCGCATCATCTGCTCTGCCAGAGCAATGATTCGAGCTGCAGCCTCCCGGGTCTTCACTCCTCGCTCGTGAATATTGGAAATGAGGTTGCGGCGCGCGTCATTGTCTCCTTTCTTTGGCCTAAACGCCATGTATGCGGAGAGGCTCTCCGCCGTGGCGAGACCGGGGCGTTCGCCGATAAGCAGTACAACCACTTTGGGCCGCAGGAGCTCACCAATCTCGTTCAGAATTCCCACCCGGCAATGGCGGATTGCAAACAGCCTGCCTGTACTCCAGCCCTTCGCGGTCGCCTGCGCTACTAACGCGGGGAGCAGTTGCGGGACCTGTGTGGCGACGGCTGTGACGGAAAGCCCATCGCCAATAATGATCTGAAGATCAGCTCCTGGCTGGCATTCCTGCTGGATTAATCGCACGCTCTCCGGATCAAACGTCCGCCCCATATCCGGCCGAAGCAGGTATTCGTCCTTCGAACGTGCGCGGGTTCTGGCTTCGAACAACTTCCACTCGCGGCAAAAATCTGCGCCCAGATCGGTCTCCATCGCGAACTCGGTACGGACAGCGTCCTGGGCGGCCGCGTGTGCCTCGCGAAGGTCCATTTGCGTAGAGGTGAGATAACCGGATCCAGCACGGTTGACGAGCACACGGGCAGGGGTGCGCGAGCGGATGCGCTGGATCACATCCGCCTGCGCTCGCGTCACGTTGTTATCAGAGCCGGACATTCCATTCACCACGGCAACATGGAGGAACAGCTGACATATTTGTCTACGTCTTCAATGCGAGTTCCATTCCAGCGGACAGGAGCTTGCGGCGCTCTTCATCGAGCTGAGCGGGCTGATCGCCATCGAAGATGCCCATGCGCTGCAACCACGCGTGAAACTCAGGGGCCGGCCGCAGGTTGAAAAGCTTTCTCACCGCCAGAGCATCGTGGAAGCTGGTGGATTGATAGTTCAGCATCACGTCATCTGCGCACGGGACGCCCATGAAGTAGTTGCAGCCCGCAGCGGCAAGCAGCACCAGAAGGTTGTCGGCGGAGTTCTGGTCGGCCGCAGCATGGTTCGTGTAACAGACATCGCATCCCATCGGCAACCCGAGCAATTTGCCCATGAAATGATCTTCCAGGCCGGCACGAATAATCTGGCGTTCGTCATAGAGATATTCCGGCCCGATGAACCCTACCACCGTGTTCACCAGAAATGGGTGGAACACACGCGCAACGCCGTAGGCACGCGCTTCCAGTGTGAGCTGGTCCACACCGTGATGTGCGTCGGCGGAAAGCGCGCTGCCCTGCCCGGTTTCGAAGTACATGACGTTGTGATCAGGTGATCGGGAGATCCGGTGATTGGGTGATCGGCCATCGGCAATGCTTAGGGGCTGAAGGCTGACTGCTGATCGCTGCGTGCTCAATCCTCTTTCCTTATGGTGTTCCAGCACCCTCTCCTGTCCTTCTCTCAGCATTGCCAGCGACACGCCAAAGCTCTCATTGGCCTGTTGCGTCCCGGCGATGGACTGGAACAGCAAATCAACGGGTGCGCCGCGATCGAGGGCTGCCAGTTGCGTGGAGACATGAGCAAGACAACAAGCCTGAGTTGGGATGTTGTAGGCGTCGATGAGCCGCTGAAGAGCGTGGAGGATTGCTGAGACGGTTTCGACGGAATCTGTCGCAGGATTTACCCCAACCACGGCGTCGCCGCAGCCGTACAGGAGGCCGTCAAATGAGGAGAGCAGAATTCCGGCGATATCGTCCGCAGGATGGTTGGGCTGGAGTCTGATCCCAAGCACGCCTCTCTGCCCCATCGTGTTGCGGCAATGCGTCACCACGCGAATCTTTGCCGCGGCAATAATCAGGTCCTTGTTGCTCATGATCTTGGCAACGGCAGCAGCCATTTCCGGGGTGATGGCCCAATGGAGTTGTCGAAGATCGTTTTCCCCAGTCGCGTCGTCCAGGATGAACTCACGGAGCTCGCCGACCGTCAGGCTCTTGATGCGAGCGAATGCCTGCTGATCATGTGAGCGAAGGATCAACTGCGTGACGTCATCATGCTCCGGCTCGATGAGCGGATTGCTCACAATGGTTTCCAATGGCGTGTCCGCGAGCATTCGCTTCGCCGCAACGCGCTCGCGCTCTGATCCCGCAGCAATGCCTGCCAGTGTATCGCCGGATTTCTCCTCGTTCGCTTTGGCAAAAAGCTCTTTGAGGCTGCCGAACTGAAAACGCTGGTGCATGGCAATCGCCTGCCATTATCCCCCGAAACGGCGGCTCACGCCGCGCTGTGCTTTGCCTTCATTAAGGAGACTTTTATTGCGCTCGGGGCAGACCTGCGGCTGGAGCCGGCATCCTACCCCGCAATACCCCTCCCCTGGTAATTCAAAGCTCACGGAGTCTTCATGCGTACCCAGGCCGGTCGTGTCTCGCCACTATTGCTAACGTTAGCTTTTCTGATCTTTTGCGGATTGTACTTCGCAGGCTGCGGGAGTGTCAGTAATTCATCGCCGGGGCCCTCCCCCACCCCGACAGCCACTCCAGTTGTTTCTCCTTCGCCGAGTCCGTCTCCAAGTCCAACTGGGTCGCCGACACCGACACCAACTCCTCCCGCTACCGTCGCTTCCGACAAGACCCTGCACACCGAAGATGTCGCAACGGGATTGGACAATCCGTGGTCTCTGGTCTTTGCTCCTGATGGACGGCTGTTCGTCACCGAACCGCGCGGCCGTCTTCGGGTCATTGATTCCAGCGGACTGGTAGCTACTCCGGTCCTCGACATCAGTTCTCAGACACCGGGATTTGAAGCCGGCCTGACCGGGATGGACCTTGATCCCGGCTTTGCGACCAACGGCACCATCTACATCCATTACTGCACGCAGCAGGCGGACGGCTTGCATTGCCACATCGCGCGTGTGACGGTCACCGGGAATACCGGAACTCTGGGAGCGATAATGTTTGATTACAAAGCGCAAGCTTCAGACCACACCGGCGGCAGGCTCAAGATTGGCCCCGACCGTCTGCTCTATCTCAGCACCGGAGATCACGACACGCCGGCAACGGCGCAGGACGTGACCTCAATGAACGGGAAAATCCTGCGCATGAACCTCGACGGCACTCCCGCTGCGGGCAATCCCTTCCCGGGAAATCCATTCGTTTACGCTATGGGCTTCCGCGATCCGCAGGGGCTGGCATGGGACAGCGCCGGACAGCTCTATGCTACCGATCATGGACCAACATCGAATGATGAAGTGAATGCGATACAGGCTGGCGGAAACTACGGATGGCCAACCTGTGTGGGCATCTGCGGCAACGCAGCTTTCGTCGATCCTGTGCGACTGTTCGTCCCCGTCACCGCGGCGCCTTCCGGAGCGACCTTTTACCACGGCGCGACAATTGCCGGATGGGACGGCAGCATGTTAATCGGGTTGCTCGGCCACGCGAGCAATACTTTCGCTCACCACGTACACCAGCTCTTCTTCAACGCTCCGGGCGGCCGGACCGTGACAGCGGAGCAGATCCTGTGGCAAAACCAGTTTGGCAGGATCCGGGATGTGACTGAGGGACCAGACGGCTTCCTCTACTTCAGCACCAGCAACCTGCACACGGACGTGACCGGACACCCGGGCGATGATCGCATTATCCGCGCTCATCCATAGAACAAACGGCGGGAAAAAAGAGCGGGCCAGAAGGCCCGCTCTGACCCAACATGCTGATGGCTTAGTCGCGATCTCGATCAGAACCGCGTGCGCCGTTGGGGAGGGAGAGGAGATATTGGGAAAGATCGCTCTTTTCCTGCGCGCTCAGTCCCAGGGAAAAACAACTGTCATAGTGGTCGATCACATCGCCCAATGTGGCGAAGCGTCCATCGTGGTAGAACCCGCCTTTGGTGTGGGTCCACAATCCATTCAGTGGCGAGGTGCGATAACGGTCATCGGGTGAGCGGCTGGCCTGGAAATCGTCAACGCACACTTCTGAGGCAGTATGCATGTTCCAGCCGGGTTCGGTGGTCAGGGGTTCGGTATGGCAGCTGGCGCACTGCGCTTTTCCAGAGAAAAGTTCCCCACCGCGAGCGGCCGCTGCTTTATCAAAGCTGCCCTTGGGCGGCGCCGGCGCCGGGATATCAAGTTGATAGACGTGAAGTGCGGCCAGTTTTGGCGTAATCAAGTCAACGTCATTGTGAACGTGCCCAAATCCCGCGCGCGCGGCCACCGGGAACTTGCTGGCATCATCCAGACGCGCGTCAGAGAAGTTGCCCTTGCCATGCATCTCCAGATTGGCGACGAAAGCGTTCCAGTAGGTTACAGATCCCCAGCCGGTCCAGGTGTGGAGGTTTACGCCCGCAAGGCCAAACGCCGGCGGGATAAGCGTTGCTGCGCTCTTGCCGTCTGGACGGAAGGCCTTACCATCCATGAACAATTCGGCGTCGAACTTCCCGGGGCCCCAGCTGTTGAGTACGGTTTTGACTGTCGGCACATCCACGCCCAGAAGGTCTGCAACTGGCTGAAGGTTGGGCGACAGACCGACAATCGCGCCCACGTTAAGGTCGCGGTTGGCCCAACCATCCAAACGATGACCGATGCCAGGAGCAAAGGCGTTATCTACCGTTGAATGACACAATGCGCACTGAATACCCACCGATTGGAGCGTGCCGTCATCATTGAAGAAGCCGGTCACACCCAGCACAGCATTCAGCTTCAGCAAGGCGAGCGTGGTTGCGGGATCGTTGAGGTCGACCTTTCCCGCCTGAATCTGCTGCACCAATGCCGGGGGGAGCGCATCCTGATCTACTTTCAATCCGACCGCAAGCGCTGTGGCGGGAGAGACGCCGGGGCCAACACCGCCGTGCTGCGCGCCTTCGATCGCCTTATGGAGACCCAACACGCCACCCCAAAAGTCCTGGTCGCCGAAGGTATCAAAGCGGAAGGTTTCACGTCCCTGATCAGCCAGTGCCTCGCTGTGGCCTTGAACCGTTTTGTCGAAGGGAGCGGCAGCTCTATGTTTTTGTTCGGAGTAAAGTGTGATCGCAACCGTGGTGGCGATCGCGAGCAAGAGGGAAATCCTGAGCACTTTCACGGGCACCTCACGAATTAGGGGATTGGTTCGAGTGAGCTCCCGGAATAGCTCCGTCAAGGATGGAGTCCCAGGCGTGATTTAGGTTTCACATGAGGCGAACTTTTTTATCGCTCTGCGATGCAGTTTCTTCTCATTGCCGAACTTTAATACTACAGAGAAGTTGCCGACGGGAAATGCCATCACTTCGGTTGTGTAAGTTTGGCGGATTTGGGGAAAGGATCTGAAAAAAGCGGAAGAAAGAAGAAGAATCACATGCAGAAAGCAGAAAGGCCACCCGGCAACAGGGTGGCCTTTCCTTTCAAGGGAGAATAGTTCCAACGGAGGTTCAAAAAACCATCAGAACTTTCTGGAAAAAATCTTATGGGGGGTAGAAAGGCAGTGTCAAGGGAATTTTCCAGAATAAATGCCTTTGTTTTCAATAACTTAATTAAAGCATCAATAGCAGTGGAAAAGTGACAAAAAGTGTCACTTCGACCAAATTCGCGGCTCTAACCGGGCTAATTTCAAAAGCTTACGACTTTTCCTGCAGGTCGAGCCGAATAATCTCCACGTCTTCAGGGCGGTCAAAGACCCGATTCGGGAAAAGCTTCTTGGCAATCACCCTGACGCCGCCAAAGGCGAAGCCGAAGATCAAGGCAGCTACAAGAATCACACCTACCAGGGTGAATATCCCGACGATCAAGCCGCCAATGTTGTCGCGCGGGTTGGGCCTGGTCGGCTGGTTCCACGTGACATCCGCATCGTAGTTCACTGAGGCGAGCAATGATTGAGCCTCACTCTCCGGGATGTTGCCGTTAATCACCGCAAGCAGTGGTCCGCTACGCTTGAAATAGAACGGGCCGCCTGGGAGGTTTGCCGCCTGCATCGCTTTCATGCGCTCGGCGGCAATCTGCGGGGTGGGATAGCCGATCACCGTCATCTTCGCTTCGCCGTTCGAGCTGCGATACGTGGCAAACGCTACCTCCGGCCCCATACTGAAGTTCACCAGATTCGCGGGCAAGGGCACGCCCAGCCGTTCAAGCGCGGACGGACCAACAATGTAGCGCTGGGAGTTGGTGACCAGGCTTTGCTTCGGCAGCTGGCCCGGCAAAGTTGGTAAAGCTGAGGTGTTGCCGTGGACTTGCGGGAGCGTTTCTGCCAGCGCACGAAGATCAGCCGCGGACATGGCCGTCACCTGTTCCAGGGTGACATCCACCAGGAGGTTGCCGCGATAGAAGAGAATCCTGCGGTTATTCGAAGCGCCAAGATCGCCGATTTTTTCCGCCTGCATCAGCGGCTGGACATAGTACGTGAATGCTCCGTAGCCGCCACTGGCGTCATTGAAACGCGCGGCCTTAACCTGCATCTTGCGGCCATTGCGAAGATAGGTGGCTGACTCAAAACCGGCAAAACCATACTCTTTGAGAACGGCCGAATCCGCCGCGTCCACCGCAGCCGGATCGTTTCCGGATTTCCGGGAGCTTTTATCGAGCTGCCATCCGTTGAACGACTGCGGCAAAAAGCCGGCATCCATGGCCCACAGGACGCTCGAAACAAGCAAGAAAAGAACAACTAAGTAACGCTTCATGATTGCTGGAAAAGACACTAATACTTCCTCTATTAGACACCATGGCGGCAGCTCAGGATTCTCAGAACCGGTGAACTAAGAGTTGGTGGATCTCTCTAGCCACAATTTGTCCTAACACCAACCAAAACCGGCATCAGGTGGATGGCCGATTCCCGGGTCTCTCGCCGGAGCTGTATCCTGAGGCTACTCAGGCCATGGCAACATTGCTCACCCACGGATTAGTTGGGGCGGTGCTGGCACGAAATCCCCAGGCAGACGCCCGGCAACGCCGGCGTTTGCTGCTGACTGCAGCCTTCTGTGCCATGTTACCCGATATTGATGTGATCGGGTTGCGCCTGGGGGTGCCGTACGGCAGTCTATGGGGGCATCGCGGCATGACTCACTCGCTGGTATTTGCCGCGACGGCAGGAGCCGTAGCAGCCTGCTTTGTAGTTCGAAAGACCTCAGAACGGCTGCGCCTCACCCTGTTGCTCTTTGCTATCACCGCTTCGCACGGGCTGCTGGATGCTCTCACTGACGGTGGCTTCGGTGTGGCTTTCTTCTCTCCCTTTGATCGCACCCGATACTTCTTTCCCGTCACACCGATTTCTGTCTCCCCTATCGGACTCACACAAATCTTTTCGTCGAGCGGGCTTACAGTCATCTGGACGGAAATCATTTGGGTATGGCTGCCGATGATGGTAGTGGCCCGCGTGATGAGCAGATTTCGCCACACAAGTTCGCCGCAAGCAGAAGGGAAGGCACAGTCGGCGTCAGCCGACCGGTGATGCACCTTTCGAGAACTCCAGCCTTCCGGCCATCAGGGCTGAATCAGGTAAACTAGAGAGTAATGGCTTCCATTCAGCGCAGAAGGTCAATTACGGCAAGGATCGGGAACGTGCGTGTCGGCGGCGACGCACCGGTAGTGGTGCAGTCAATGACAAACACCGACACGGCGGACGTTCCGGGAACCATCCAGCAGGTTGCACAGCTAGCCCGAGCAGGATCAGAGCTGGTTCGGGTCACGGTGAACAACGACGCTGCGGCCAAAGCGGTGCCCGCCATCGTGGAAGGTCTGGCCGCGCAGAATGTCTTTGTCCCGATCATCGGCGATTTCCACTACAACGGCCACCTGCTGCTGACCAAATACCCTGAATGCGCCAAGGCTCTGGCCAAGTACCGGATCAATCCTGGCAACGTAAGTGTTGGCCGCAAGGACGACAATAACTTCCGCGCCATGGTGGAAGTGGCCATCAAGAATGACAAACCGGTGCGCATCGGCGTGAACTGGGGATCGTTGGACCAACAACTGCTTACCCGGATGATGGACGAGAACTCGCGCAGTTCCGAACCGAAAGACGCCCGTGACGTCATGATGGAAGCCATGGTGGTGAGTGCGCTGCGATCGGCCGAAATCGCCGAGGAAGCCGGGCTTCCACACAACTACATTCTGCTCAGCGCGAAAGTGAGCGGGGTGCAGGACCTGATCGACGTTTACCGCAATCTGGCTTCGCGCTGTGATTATCCGCTGCATCTCGGGCTTACCGAAGCGGGCATGGGGGCCAAAGGAATTGTCGGCAGTACGGCTGGTTTGGCCGTTCTGCTGCAGGAAGGAATTGGCGATACGATTCGCGTTTCTCTCACGCCCGCGCCGAATGGCAATCGCGCCGAAGAAGTTATCGTCGCGCAGCAGATCCTGCAATCGCTGGGGATCCGCAGCTTTACACCGCAGGTCACGGCATGTCCTGGATGCGGGCGCACCACGAGCACCTTCTTCCAGGAGATGGCCGAGCAAATCCAGTCTTACCTGCGCGACAACATGCCCATCTGGAAACAGAAATATCCCGGCGTAGAAGAACTGAAGCTTGCGGTGATGGGTTGTGTCGTGAATGGCCCTGGCGAATCGAAGCACGCCAACATCGGCATCTCATTGCCGGGAACCTTCGAAGAGCCGAAAGCGCCCGTCTTCGTGGATGGCCGGCTCATGACGACCCTCAAAGGCGACAAGATCGTTGCCGAGTTCATTCAGATTCTGGATGAGTACGTTGAATCGCGCTATGGTTCCGGCAAAGAAGTGGAAGGCGTGGCCGCGCGCGTTTGAAAGCCGGTGGATGTCTTAACGCTTTATCTTCGATTTACAAAGTTTTACGTTCGTTCAGGCTATCCCTCTCCACCCACCCTCGTCCTATAAGTAATTCATTCTTTTCTCTCTCATCCTGATGGGAGCGGGAACTGAAGTTGACTATTGCAGTCAGCGACTGCGCCGGTTTTGGTCTCTTCTGACCTCACAACCGAAGCCGGCATGGTCTCTGGATGAGCTGTCAGCCTTCGCTGTTCCCGTTCCCCCAGGGTGTTGCAGAAACCATTCAGACCAGCAGTTTCCCTTCAATAAAGCCTCTCATCAAACCCCCTAAGGACGCTGAAACCGGAGGGGCTGTGCGACTCTATAAGTTCAATCCTGAAGCTGAACACCGGAAGGAAGAGCGCGCGAAAAAACATGCATCACCGTGGAAACTCGGGGGGCTGGGGCCGGTCGGGCTGAGCAAACGCGTTTATCACGAGTTCGAGGAAGACGAGGTGTTTACCCGGTCGGCGGCCCTCTCGTTCTACTTTGTGTCGGCACTCGTGCCCATGCTGTTTTTCATGGTCGCAGTGCTCGGGTTCTTTGCCCAGAGCCAGAACCTTCAGGCGAGCATGTTTGATTATGCGCAACGGGTCTTGCCGCCGGACGCATTCACTCTCCTGCAAAAAACGTTGAAAGAGATTGCAACCAACACCACCGGCCTCAAGCTGGCTATCGGCCTGTTGCTGGCTCTGTGGTCGGGGTCAGGGGGCATTAGTTCGATCATGGACGCCCTCAACCGCTGCTACCACGTGAAAGACGCACGTCCTTACTGGAAGCAGAAGCTAATCTCAATCGCGCTGACGATAGCGCTTGCTGCACTTACGGTGGTGGCGCTAGTGATTATTCTCTACGGAGGCACGATTGCGGAGTTCGTCGGCAGTCACACCGGTCTGAGTGATGTCACGGTGATGGCGTGGAAGGTGGCGCAGTGGCCGCTGGCATTTTTCTGTCTGGTCCTTGGGTTTGCCTTGATGTACTACTGGGGCCCGGATACCGAGCAGGACTGGCAGTGGATCACTCCAGGATCACTCGTGGGAGTGCTCCTGTGGATTGGTGCATCGTTGGGATTCCGTCTCTATCTGCACTATTTCAACAGCTACAGCAAGACTTATGGCTCCCTGGGTGCGGTGATTATTCTGCTGTATTGGCTCTTCATCACCGGGCTGGCAATCCTGATCGGCGGCGAGATTAACTCCGAGATCGAGAATGCGGCAGCCGAGCGCGGCCATCCCGAAGCCAAAGAAGAAGGCGAAAAGGTGGCTTGATCTTACGTATGAACTGGAGACGGTTCCGGTGTGCTGCGGCTCGGAGCTGCGGTGGAAGCAAGCGGCAACTCGAGCGTAACCAGCAACCCATCCGGCAGGTTCTCTGCACGGATAGTGCCTCCATGCAGCCTAGCGGTCCTCTCGGCGATGGACAGTCCTAACCCTACTCCGCCGCTCGTGCGCTCACGGGCTTCGCTCACACGGTAGAACGGCTCAAAGATGTGACTGAGTTCGGACTGCGGTACGCCAGGTCCGTGGTCCCGAACAGTAAGTACCGCGGTGTCAAGCCGCCACTGCAACCCGACCTCGACGGCGCTGCCTTGGGGAGTATAGCGAACAGCATTGCGTACCACGTTTTCTACGGCGCTGCGGAGCAGTTCAACTGAGCCAGCAACCCGGCACTGTTCAAGGCGTACGGCCTTCACGGATTTATTAAGCGCCTTGGCCTCGAAATCAGCATCATCAATTACCTGCTGGACCAATTCTTCAAGTGCGACTGCCTCCGGAGGGACTTCTTCCGCGCCGCTTTCCAGGCGCGTGAGCTTCAACAGCTGGCCCACGAGCTGGTTTACGCGTTCGGTTTCCTGCTCAATCCGATCCAGTGCCTGGTCGGCCTTCGGAGTGCTGTTCTTGCGCGCAAGTTCAAGAGCGACAGTGAGGCGCGCGAGCGGCGAGCGAAGCTCATGTGAGATATCGGCGAGAAGGCGCTTCTGTGAAGAGATCAGGCCGGCGATGCGTTCGGCCATGCGGTCAAATTCGCGGCCCAGCTCCGCAAGTTCGTCGCCGCGATTGCCCAGTTCAGGCGAAACACGCGCATCCAGATTGCCCTCAGCAAATGACTTCACCGTGGATTGCAGCTTTTTGACCGGCGACGTGAGATAGAGAGCGAGCAGGTAACAGACCAGGCCGGCCGTGAGAACCATGGCGATGATACGGCTTGGCGGAAATAGCGGCGGTCGCTGTCCAGGAGCACGGAACCGGGCAATGAAGATGTACTTTTTCCCGTTGGCGCCGAACACCTGCTTGCCCCAGGTGGACCGGCCAAGGAATACTTTGGAAACGCGCTGCCCGGGTGGTGCTTCCTGCACCGCTGTCACTACTTCGGCTACGTTGTCACCGCCGGGAGCCGTGATCGGAGAGCCATCGCCGTTGTAGAAGTAAATCTCAGTCCCGGATTCGTGCACCGTACGAATGATGAGACTATTTAGCGCGTCAATGCCACCACGCTCATACGCCTGCGCTGCAGTTTCTGAAAAGATGGTGAGGCCTTCCCCCAAAGGGCCGCGGTTCACGCGCTCCGGCATGGTTTCCACATCGTTGAACCAGATCATCACCGCCTGCACGCCGATGATGGTTGCCGCGGTGAACCAGAACCAGAGAAAGAGCTTCCAGAATAGACTGCGAAAGATCAAGACTGTTCTCCGGGGAGAAGATAGACATAGCCACTGCCGCGAATGGCCTTGATCCGCTCTTGCTCGCCATCGTAGGAGCCAAGCTTGCGGCGCAAATTGCTCACATGCACGTCAATGCTTCGGTCCATGGGCGACATTGGGCGTCCTAGCGCTGCCTGGGTCAGGTCTTCGCGGCTGATGATCTTACCCGGGTTTCGCAGAAATGTGTAGAGGAGGTCGAATTCCGCGCCGGTCAAGGTGATCGGCTTCCCGTCACAGGCTACGCTACGCGATTCGGGATGAATTTCGACATCAGCTACGTGCAGGGACTGGCCTGGGGCGGCGCCCTGCGCGTTCGCCGTGCGGCGGAGTATAGCGCGCAGCCGGGCCACGAGTTCGCGCGGGTTAAACGGCTTGGGCAGGTAATCGTCTGCTCCCAGCTCAAGGCCCAGGATGCGGTCGAGTTCACTGCCGCGCGCGGTCAGCATGAGGACGGGCACAGAGCTCCTTTGCCGCAACTGCTTGAGCACGTCAAGCCCGCTCATACCGGGAAGCATCACGTCAAGCACCACGACTGCGTACTGGCCATTTTGGGCCTTGTCGAGGCCTGAAGGGCCATCGTGCGCGGCATCCACCTGCAGCTGCTCACTCTGGAGGTATTCTTCCAGCAGCTTGGTCAACTCCGCATCATCATCAATGAGAAGTACGGAAGGCATGTTCTCTCACCTTAAACCCCCGGCAGCTTACTTAGCCGGTTAAGAAATGTGAAGGCAGCAGGCTTAACAACTCATTACTTTTTTGGTGCAGCAACCCGGGTTCATACAAGCGGCAGCCAGGAAAGGCTGCCGCTCGGATTGTAAAGGAGTTTCAACATGACCAAAAAGCTTTTCATAGTTTCCGCCATCATACTGGCGCTGGCAATGGGACTGGCAGCGGCGTTCGCGCAGCAGGCCGGCCCTGGGCGCGGCTACGGTCACCATGGATGGATGCTCAAAAAGATGACCAAGGAACTGAACCTGACTGAGCCCCAGCAGGCGCAGGTCAAGAACATCCTCCAGGCGGAACACGGCAAGATGCAACCCCTGATGCAGCAGATGCGCGATAACGAAAAGGCGCGCAATGAAGCTGTAACCGAAAACTTCAACGAAGCTGACGCGCGCGCTTACGCCAACAAACAGGCCCAGTTAAACGCTGACCTGATCGTGGAGAAGGAACGAGTGAAGTCGCAGATCTACGCGGTGCTCACTCCGGAGCAGCGCCAAAAAGCGATGCAGCTTCTTGCACAGCGTGAGCAGAAACACCAGGAACGCATGCAGAAGCACACGCAAAAGCAGCAACCTCAGTCAAACCAGTAACGCGTAACGGCGACTAGCGAGAGGGCGGTATAATTACCGCCCCTTTTTTTTGTTCATAAGCATCTAAAGACTATGCCAAACAAGGAAACTGCGATTTTGGGTGGTGGCTGCTTCTGGTGCCTGGAAGCAGTGTTCGACCGTCTTCAGGGCGTCACGTCAGTGGAGTCGGGCTACATGGGCGGGCACGTGGACAAGCCAACCTACCGCCAGGTCTGCAATGGCGATACCGGGCATGCGGAAGTTGTGCGGGTAACCTTCGATCCCGCTGAGATCAGCTTTCGCGACCTGCTGGACGTCTTTTTTGAGATCCACGATCCTACAACCGCGAATCGCCAGGGCAACGACGTGGGCGAGCAGTACCGCTCCGTGATCTTCTATAACTCGCCTGAACAGAAAGCCGCGGCAGAGCAGGCAATTGCGGAACTCAACAAAGCACACATCTGGCCAGCCCCGGTTGTGACAATGGTGGAACCGGCCAAGGAGTTCTTCGTTGCCGAGGATTATCACCAGGAGTACTACGCCAACAACTCGTCCCAGCCGTACTGCATGTTTGTGATCTCACCCAAGGTGAAAAAGCTGGAAAAGAAGTTTGCCGAGCGGATCAGGGCATGAAACTCAGCTGGCGCGCGGGTGCAGCAACTCCGGAGTGAGTTGCACGCCTGTGACTCTGCAAGTGGTTGATTCTGCATCTAAGAGTTTAAGCGCCGAACTTTGTCTCATTTCTGATCAGAACGGAGACGTTTATCAATGAAGAGATTACTCATGCTCGCAATCGCAGGGCTGTTCTCATTGGGTTTGATGGCCCAGAGCACGAGCACTGCAGCACAGTCAGACAATAACGCTGCCAAAACCGATAAGAAGGTCGCAAAAGCCGAGAACAAGGAAGCCAAAACCGCCGCAAAAGGTAAAGACATGAGCTTGACCGGCTGGGTCAAGGAGGAAGGCGGGAAGACCACTTTCGTAAATGATAAAGACAAGCAGAGCTGGGAGATTTCCAATCCGGACGCGGTAAAAGGACATGAAGGCCATCACGTAAAGGTAAAAGCAAAGCTCGATGAGGCAAATCATTCCCTGACCGTCGACAGCCTGAAAATGATGAAAGAAAGCAAGCAGTCCGGCGAACAGCAGAAGTCGGACAAGAAAAGCTAAAACAACAGCTCATTCGATACGGGCGGAGGCAACTTGCTTCCGCCTTTATTTTTGCGCGGCTGAATTTCTGGGCTGGCTCGCGTATGGTGGAAGTATGACGTGCCGGCCCCAAGGGGATGCAAAGCTGCTGCAAATCGTAGATGCAGCCCTCAGTGATGTTGCCCGCAAGAGCGGCGACTGGCTGCTCTGCCGGCCGGGATGCACCCAGTGCTGCTACGGGCCTTTTCCAATTTCTCAGCTCGACGCGGCTCGGCTGCGGGATGGTATGGAAGAGTTGCAAAATCGCAATCCCGTGCGCGCTGATCGGGTGCGCGAACGTGCCGAAGCGTACATCGAGCGTCTCCGCAACGATTTTCCCGGTGATCCTGAAAGCGGCATTCTCGGCGACGATGAAGAAGCAGAAGCCCGGTTCGAGGATTTTGCTGACGACGAACCCTGCCCGGCACTCGATCCGACCACCGGAACCTGTGACGTCTATGAGTTCCGCCCCATGACGTGCCGCACTTTTGGACCACCGGTACGTTCAGGACCGGAAAATGGATTGGGTGTGTGCGAACTTTGTTTTCACGGCGCCACGGATAAGCAGATTGCTGCGTGTGAGATGGTGCCCGATCCGGAGAATCATGAAGTCAAGCTGATCGCCGAGGCTGAGAAAAAATCCGGGGTGTGCGGAAATACGATTGTCGCCTATTGCCTGCGAGAACCAACTCGCAGCTGACTTCCGGGCGTCATGCCCCCGCTGGAACCTCG
Source organism: Candidatus Angelobacter sp. (assembly GCA_036258095.1). Lineage (GTDB taxonomy): Bacteria > Acidobacteriota > Terriglobia > Terriglobales > Acidobacteriaceae > Angelobacter. The sequence continues at coordinate 28,034 of DATAEJ010000040.1, forward strand.
ATATCAGAGATGGTTCCTTCAGGTACGTAATAACGGTGGGTGCGGGGCAGTTTGCCAATGTAGCCAAGAAAAAAGAAAACTGCGGCCGCAGAGAGGAATGAGCCGAGCCGGAGATCGCCGAGTGCTGCCGGCGAAAGGGCAAAGAACTTGCCCAGCCGCCACATGGCCCAGCCAACAAGCTGCGTGGGAACCACGGTCCACACGGTGACGTAGAACCAGCCCTTTTCCTCTCCCTCGCCACGAGTGGAGCGGCGGGCGCGTGGAGTAACGTTCAAGACAGTAGCGAGAACAATTGCCCCGGCGAGCGGATAGTAGAGTTTCGCGTAGAGCTCGTGGATCTGATAAACCCCGGTAAATGCGTTGATCACCAGTCCCAGCAAGTTGATTGTGAACGGCACCAGCAGATCAATCCACGCTGTGGTGTAACAGAACACGCGATACCAGAGGTTAGGCTTCTCCTCGCCATAATGGGTGATGTACGGCCGCTGTTCACATCCGGGAAGGCGTCCAAGATAACCACGCCATGCGCACACCGCAGTTACGATCGCCAGCCATATCCAGTGGCGGCGGTCGGGGCCGTGCGCATAGAGGTCGGCGGTGAGATGGCCCGGCAGGACCCAGTAGGCCCAGATCCATAGCGGCACATGCAGGACGCGGTAATAGCCTTTGTTGCGCTCACGCTCAACAACTTTCTTCATTCCGTGAAGTCACTCCGGGGATGGTTCGTACCATTGTATTGGATTGCGTTCTGGGAACGAGCCGATCAGTTCCGGGCCGCGGTTGGATTGCGGGTCAGTGCTGCGAGATCCCGCACGGCCTGCACCACCAGTTCGGGCTGATCGAGATGTACCCAGTGCGCCCCTTTCGCGGCGATCAGGTGGCGGCCGTGCATGGACTGGGTAGTGATTGCAGCGTGCTCTCGCAAACGCTCTGCTGCCTGGTGGGCTCCCGAGATCACTGTGACCGGGATGTGCGGCGGGACATTGCTGCCATAAACTTCGGCGGAGCAGCGCGGAATCGATTGGATGTAGCCGGCCATCGTCAGAAAGAAATCCGGCTTGCACCAGCGCGCGCGGATCAGCTCCACGGTTTCCGGCGGAAGCTTAAGCAGCTCGCCCAGGATTCTGCTCACCGTCTTTGTTGCCTCGGGACCAAACACGGCGAGCGCCGCGCGCGGGCCCCGGCTCTTTCCGCGTTTCAGCAGCCATAAACAGGCGCGAATCACGCCTATCGACGCGAGAGCTGCACCTGCACGCGAGAACCAGATACCGCCGCGCAACTTCCATCGCTGTGAGCTGGTGGGATTGAGCCATTCTTCCGGCGTAAGCGGATCGATCATCACCAGTCCGGCAAGTTCATTCGGGAAGCGCTGCGCGTACTCGCGGACGATGAATCCGCCGAACGAGTGCCCAACCAGAATGTAAGGCGATGCGATCTTCAGGGCTGCAATCGTCGCATGCAGATCGTCGACGATCCGCGGCAATGAGCAGCTGATGTCTTTCCCGCGGCTCCAGCCAAATCCGGCGCGATCATAACTGTATGTGGCCGCTAAGTTCGCCAGCTCCGGTTGCAGAAGACTCCAGTTCAGCGTGGACGCCGCGATGCCCGCCTCGAGCAGGACGGCGGGCTGGCCTTCACCCATCTGCTTGACATGCATTTCGGCCCCGTGAATTTTCACCATCATTCCCGGAGCGGGGAATCTGCGGTCATCCCGGCGCGCAAGAATCCACTGCGCTATCGCTGCGGCGGCGATCAAGATCAAAATAGCGATGAATATTTCCAGCAGCACAGAGTGATTTCCTGGTTGAGCTTTACTTTTTGGAGTTTAACCGGAAATCACTCTTCAGCAAGAACGGCAATGTGCGGCACAGAGCGGCTATTCGGAGCAGCTTACCTGCTGGCCTGATGGACGATGGAAAGACCGTCAATGATCTTGACCAGCTTGTCGGTTGAAGACCACGAGCTTACGCGCTGCCAGCCGGTCTTCTCGTTGCCGATCATCATCGCCGACTGATGGCGCTGCGGACGGTCAACATACAATCCAAGCGCCTTCATGACCTTGGCGACCTCATCCGGGTTGCCGCTCAGCAGCGTCCAGTTCGCGCCCAGATGGAATTTTTCCGCCCAGGCTTTCATGTGCTCAGGTGTGTCGTTCGCGGGATCCACGCTGACCAGAATGAAGACCACGTCGCGGCCCATGCGCTTATTGAGGGCATGTTCCAGGTGGGACAGGCTCTCTTGGGTGATTGGGCAGAATGCGGTGCAGGTGGTAAAGAATCCGGAGACCACAGCGAGCCGGTTCTTCACTACGTCGCTGTTGAAGTGGACCGGCTTCCCGGCCTGATTCACGAGCTCAATATCGGGGACAGATAACTGAGCGGGAGCAATCTGCGGCACAGCAGCGGTGGCGGAGGTATCCTGCGCGGAGGCGCAGATCGACACAATAAGCGTGAGTAAAAGGGCGCTGATTTTCATATCCGTCGTCTGTTCAGTACTGCTGGTGGAGATATGATCCCACAGTTTTCTCGATGAAAAAAGCAGAATTCCACGCCGCGCAATGTGAATTTCATTAGAGAAATTCATTAGAAAAAGTGGCCGCGCGTGAAAGGAGGATTGCGGCGTGGTTCGATTTATGGTCCACGCCGCCCAAAAAGATTGAAACGCGCCGCATAGGCGAGCGCGATTACTGGATAGCCGACAGACCTGCTTGCGCGCACTTGCCGTCGTTTTCGCTGGTATCACCGGAGAGCCCGATTGCGCCCACGATCTTGCCCTGGAGCACGATAGGCAGACCGCCTTCCACGGGGATCGCGTCGCGCAATGTCATCACTCGAATGCCCGCGCCACCGGAGGCCACGGCGTCTTGAAAAGCCTTGGTGGGGCGCTTGAACAGGGTTGCGGAGCGCGCCTTGTCAATGCACACGTTCGCGCTGCCCAGCTGCGTGTTGTCCATCTTCTCGTAGTAAACCAGCGTGCCGTTGGGGTCTACGATGGCAACTGCCATGGTCCAGTTATTGCGCGCGGCTTCCGCCAGCGCTGCTGCGGCCGCCTTCCTGGCTGTTTCCACGGAGATGGGCGGACCATAGAGATTGGACATAATTGTGCTGCTCCTCTCGAATGGGGCTCTTCGCGAACACACACCCGGTTCGCGCCCCGACATTCTAAATGCTCGGGGTTGATTTCTGAGGGCGATTAGCCTTTCAGGAAAGCCGCGGTTTCGCGCAGAAATAAGTCCAGTTGATCGTGGTGTACCCAGTGTCCCGCTTTCGGGACTTCCACCAGACGGCAGTCGCGAATGGCATTTACCCGCGGATCAGCGTGCGGGACCGGCGCAAAGCTCTCCAGTCCCCAGAACAGCAGCACCGGAGAGCTGATCTGGCCGTAGAGTTCCACGGCGTCATCGATATGGTGGCCCAGGGGCGAGATTGCGCGGGCGTAGTTGTCGAACTTCCAGACCAGCGAGCCATCGGGGTCCCAGTTGGTGCCGTGCAGCGTGAGGTGGCGGGCGACTTCGTCAGAGAGGTGCGGATTGGCTTCACGCATACGCGCCATCGCCGCTACCAGGCTGGGATAAGGGCGCTGCTTGCGCTTCTCGATGTCACGAACGTTTTCGATCCAGTGACGCAGCCGCTCGCTGGCAGGGCCATGCACACGATGCGCCGGCGAGAAGCCGATGCCCTCGATCGATACCGCTTTGGACACACGCTCCGGGTAAACGCCCGCATAATGCAGCACAATTACGCCGCCGAGGGAGTGGCCGACCAGCCGAATGGGAAATTCGCCGATGATATCGAGCAGCGCGGAGAGGTCCAGCACGTGCTCGGCGACGGTGTACATTGCGCCGGGAGCCCAGGCGCTGTTGCCGTGGCCGCGCAGGTCGAGCGCGAAGACGTGGTAATGCTCGCAAAGCGATTGCGCCACCCAGTCCCAGTTGCGCGCGTGGTCCAGCCCGCCGTGCACCAGCACCAGCGCGGGCTTGCCTTCCTGGCCGTAATCCCAGAACTGCAGCTTCAGGCGATCGGAATAAAAGAAGTGCGAGATCGGCTCCATGCGCAGACATTCTAAGGGATGGCCTGAATCGCCTAGATTGCCAAATTGATGATTGAGCTTCGGAGATCCCGGCAATGTTGTTGCAATGCGTCTTCATCAGTGAAAATCAGTGGTGAGTAATCTCCATGCCCGAATCTTCCAGCGTCCTCTCCATTCGCGAGCTGTGCAAGAGTTACGGCCAGACCGTGGCGGTGGACCACATTTCGTTTGAAGTCGGAAGGAATGAGATCGTCGGATTGCTTGGGCCGAACGGCGCCGGCAAGACGACCACCATCAACATGATTCTCGGCGTGCTGGAGCCGACTTCGGGCAGCATCAGCATTGAAAGCGTGGACCTGGAACGGCAGCGCTCACGGGCGCTGCAGTGCACCAACTTTGCTGCCGTGTATGCGCCGCTGCCGGGGAACCTGACCGTCTATCAGAACCTGCGCATCTTCGGGATGATCTACAGCGTGAAGGATCTGAGCCGACGCATCGAGGAGCTGATCGAGCAGTTCGAACTCAAACGCTTCCGCAACACCAAGGCCGGAGTGCTTTCGTCGGGCGAGCAGACCCGCGTTTCGCTGGCCAAGGCGATGCTCAACCGTCCGCGACTCTTGTTGCTCGACGAGCCCACGGCATCGCTTGATCCTTCCGTGGCGCAGGAGGTCCGCAGCCAGATACGCGATTTTGCCGCGACCGGACATGGCGGAGTGCTGTGGACATCGCACAACATGTATGAGGTGCAGGAGGTGTGCGATCGCGTGCTCTTTCTCTCCAAGGGAAAGATTCTGCTGCAGGGCGATCCGCGGACGCTGCCGCGCGAACATGGCAAAGAGAGTTTAGAAGAGCTGTTCATCGCGCTGGCGCGCGAGCCATTGATGGCGACGGAGCGTGTGTCATGACCTTCACGCGGACCTCCGCCATCGTATTGCGCCAGTTTTATCTAGTGCGCGGCAGCGTGTCACGCCTGGTGCCCATGTTCGTGTGGGTGGGCGTGGACATGGTGCTGTGGGGGTTCATCACGCGCTGGCTCAATACGGTGTCCGGCTCGGGTTTCAACTTTGTTCCGGCGATGCTCGGCGCGGTGCTGCTGTGGGATTTCTTCATCCGCGTGATGCAGGGCATTACCATGGCGTTCTTTGAGGACGTGTGGTCGCGCAACTTCCTGAACTTCTTTGCCTCACCGCTGCTCATCTCGGAATACCTCGGTGGCCTGGTGCTCTCAAGCATTGCCACCAGCTCGGTCGGGCTCACGGTGATGCTGTTGCTGGCCACGGGGGTTTTCGGGCTATCGTTCTTTGTCTATGGCGCGCTGCTTGCACCTTACATCATGGTGCTATTCATGGTGGGGATCGCGCTGGGGATTTTTGCCGTCGCAATGGTGCTGCGGCTTGGTCCAGCATCGGAGTGGTTCATCTGGCCGATTCCCGCCGTGCTCTCGCCCTTTGCCGGTGTGTTTTATCCCTTGGCAACACTCCCGGTGTGGATGCGGGCGATCGCCCGCCTGCTGCCGCCCTCGTACGTATTTGAATCAATGAGGGCGATTTTAGCGGGAAAGCCGGCACACGTCAGTTCCCTGCTGATCGGAGCTTCGCTGGCGGTGCTTTACATTCTGCTGGCCTGCTGGTTCTTCCAGGGGACGTATCGGCATGCAGTGCGGACAGGATTGATTGCAAGGTATAGCGCGGAGACCGCGAGCTGACCGATTTGAAAGAAGGTTTGTGCCGGCCCTACGGGGCTCGGTTCTTCTCTCCACGCTTTCCCACCCCTCCGCCAGCGGGCTCAAGCGCCCGCGTGGCTCCGGGGGTGGGCTAACTCCTTGACGGGCCTACGGCCCTGTTTGTGGGACAAGTAAGTGCGGTGCTCGCCTTAAGCTCATGTCCAATCAATTGTGGTAGGAGTATGAACCACCCCGTCTTCGCATCGTCAAGCTTTACGCGATGCCGGGCCGAAGTCGATTACACGCGCGGTCCGGCAATGGTGTGGTTAGTTCTGGAGAACTGGCCGATGAGACTTATCACGGCGCCTGCACAGAACAACCACGTCCACACGCCCAGACTCCATACTCCCAACATTCCCACAACCCACAAAACCGTAAATATGATCGTCAATGCCCAGAGCATTGTTACTCCTTATTTCCTTTTCAGGCTTTTAATAGATTGGGTGACCGGAGGGCCAGAATCGTTGCCATAATCCTAAGGCAGCCGGGTGCGGTCGGGTGCCAGCGTTGCCGGACGAAGCCGGGCAGCGCTGAGTCCGGCTGCTACAGGAGCATTGGGGTGATGGCTGGAAAATGGACTCGCAGGCGGGGTGTCGCGAAGCGACAAAATGGATGGTGAGCGCGGCTGGATTCGAACCAGCGACCCACGCCTTAAAAGGGCGTTGCTCTACCAACTGAGCTACGCGCCCACACTCTTTCCAATTTAACACACCCGCGCAGAGCGCAACGAAGCACCGCCCATGGATTGATTGTTGTTCCGGACTGTTTCGCGATCTGTCTCAGTAGATATCGCACTGGGCCGGCGGCGAGAACTTGCGCGAGAGAAGGACTTTCTCCAGTGCCGCGCCGCAGGCATCTTCCTTACGCTTGCGGTTGGCGAAGCGGGGATCTTTTACGACTTGGGCTTCGGCGCGGGGGATGGCATCTGTTCCTCCCAGCTTTTTGGAAGCTGCCGTTACGGCATTGATGTAGTCGGCGAAGTTCTGGCTGTGCACGAACTGATAGCGCTGCAGGAAGATGAAGGCGTCGGCGTCGTCCTCTGACTCCGCAGCATCATGCGCGCGCACCATCTTGGCTTTCACGTCCGCCTGGTGCGCGGTGTGCGCCTCCATGGAGGCCGGGAATTTCCAGCCGCCGGAGTTGATGGAGCGGAGCGCGTCTACGGACGCGCGGGAGAAGCCGGCGGAAATCGGCGTGGGTTGGGCCAGCAGAGCACCGACAAGTGCGATAACGAGGGTGGTTGTCTTCATTTCTCTTCCGTGAAAGTGTACAGGACGTGGCCTTCCGTCAGCGAGTGCCCAAGCAGCGGATAAGCGATTGGCTGTTGGTGATCAACGCCAATGCACGGAAAGAAGCAAGCAGCGCTTCCTGCGGAAATTAAATTCCGTCCCTGGCTGCTCCTCTGTTCCTCAGTCTTTCGAAGGTTTTGTCTTGGATTCAAAGCTGCCGTGCCGGCCTGCGCCTGAACTGAACCTGGCGGCGCCTTTCACGGCTTCGCCCGATTGCAGGGTCTCCATGCCAAGGCGCAGCTCGTTCACTCGTGCATGGTCCAGCGGCAGCGACCACTGCTCGATGGCCGATAAGCGATCATTACGCATGGCCTGCTGCGGAAAGGCGGCAATGGCGTGCGCAAGCTCGAGCGCTGTATCCAGAGCTCTTCCTTTCTCCACCATGCGATTGACCAGACCGATCTGCAGAGCTTCTTCGGCCGAGACTGCCCGGCCGGTGAGGATCAGGTCCATGGCGCGACCGTGGCCGATGAGGCGCGGCAGGCGGACGGTGCCGAGATCGATGAGAGGCACGCCGAAGCGGCGATTGAACACGCCCATGACCGCGTCTGTTGCGGCCACGCGCAAATCACACCACAGGGCGAGTTCGAGGCCGCCGGCAACCGCGTGCCCTTCAATGGCGGCGATTACCGGCTTCGAAAGCTGCAGCCATGTGGGTCCCATCGGCCCTGTGCCGTTCGGATCGACGGGAGGACGCCGGCCTTCCGCGATCTCGCACAGGTCGGCTCCGGCGCAGAATGTTCCTTCGGCTCCGGTGAGGACGGCGACGGAGACGCTGGCGTCGCGGTCAAAGTCTTGAAACACTTCGCCCAGCATCGCTGCTGTAGCCGAGTCCACCGCGTTACGGGCGTGCGGCCGGTTGATGGTGACTACCAGCACCTTACCTTCGCGGCGTGTGAGAACGGATTCAGCGGCGGCCATAGCCCATTGCGCTCGCGGCAGAAAACTGTGCTGTGACATCACCGATGCGCGACAAAGCTGTGCGCACCTTCTCCGGTTCGTAGCCGACGGTGATACGCAGGTAGCCGTCGCGACCGAGATAACTTCCGGGCGCAACCAGAACTGACGCCTGGCGGCGGATATAGTCCGCCAGCTCCTCTGAGGGCAGTCCGGCACTGTAGCCGACAAAGGCGATCGAAGTCGCGGTGGTGTTGTGGACGAAGAAGCGGCCTTCCTGGGTGCTCACCCAGTCGCGCAGGATCTTGTGACCTTCACGCGAGAGCTTCTTCTGGCGCTCGAAGAGCATGCGGCGCTTTTCCGGAGCGACGGCAAGCTCGGCTAGTGTCATGCTCGGGCCGCTGGCGGCGATCACCGCGTACTCGTGGCGGCGCCACAGTTCTTCAATCATCTCCGGCGAAGCGACAGCCCAGCCGATGCGCAGCCCGGCGAGGCCGTAGGCTTTGGAAAGACTGTTCACGCAGATGACACGGTCATACATACCCCAGAAGCTTGGGGTTTCGGTTCCGCCGAATTCGGTGCCGCAATAGACTTCGTCGGCATGGAGCCAGGAGCCGTGGCGCGC
>DATAEJ010000041.1:0-7408 GCA_036258095.1 Candidatus Angelobacter sp.
ACAACGGTCATGTTCTCAACATTGCCGGAGCCACGGGGTCCCTTTTCAGCCTGTTGCCGCCGGAGAACGCTACTGGCAATTACGTGAAGATTGTGCAGCGGATCCCAGTCAAGATTGTTTTCGAAGCCGGCCAGGACCCGGAACACCTTCTGCGGCTTGGAATGTCAGTGGAGCCCAAGGTTAGGGTAAAGTGAGAGAAGAAAAAGCCGGTGCGACAAGGACAATTAAGCGCACGCGAGCGATTCGCAGCTTTCAATCATTAGGAAAATCAAACACTTATTTGACCTCCAGGCCAAATGGTAGCTGCCCAGGGCTCGGGGAGATGATGGAAAAATAACCTGTCCCACAGACAAATTGCTGTCCCCTTTTTGTCCGTCTTTCAGCACAAACGACAAAAAACGTCCGCTATCCAGAGCAGCGGAACGGCGCGAGCATTTAGGACATTAAGTGCAATGAAATCAGCTAAATCACTTCAGGGAGTGGAGGCGCGGGTCGGAATCGAACCGACGCATAAAGGTTTTGCAGTTTAAGACGACACTCTAACTAGTTGAAAAATCGTGCGATTCTGCCGCAAAAATGTACGTTTCTTCGCCCCGCTTCGCCCCATTTCGCCAAGTTTTGGCAGCCAATTGGCAGCCAGTCCTGATCGGACGGTCAGCAAGGCGCGGTTCTCAAAGCCGACCAAGCGTATTGGGATACCCCTGGCGATGTCAGACTTTCACTTCGTTTTAAGACGCTCCTTTGTTTTGCCCGGCGTTCTGCCCGGCGTTCCTCCATAGCATCACTAATTCCTTTTCGGGCCGCTGCCGAGAGATGCCGTCGCGCTCTTCTCCCATTCTGGGCACCCTTTGGCCTCCCCCGGCCTCTGATGTTCCCCTGAATGGCTGTTACGCCCGCTCTAACCTGTCGGCCGCCACGTCGGGAGTGGACTCCTCAACCAGCTTTAGGACAAGATCGGTGATGCTGTGGGCGCAAAGGTCAGCTCCACAAAATGCTCCTGAAGGTCGTTAACCAGCCTGATTTTATTGCCCTCCAGCGGTATGCCGTCTATGACTGCATTCAACTCTACCTCGTGATCTGAGGACTGGAGAAGTGTAATGTGATAGACGGTTTCCTGGAACCGATAGTGCACCTTGAATCCAATCCAATCTGCCGGAAAACAAGGCGCAAAATGAAGCTCGTCGACCTCCAATCGCAATCCCAGCAGGGATTCGATGATCAGCCTGTACATCCAGCCGGCAGATCCCGTGTACCACGTCCATCCGCCTCTGCCGGTGTGCGGCGCGAACGCGTAGACATCAGCCGCCATCACATAGGGCTCTACCTTATAAATTGCGGCGCCCTCATCGGAACCTGAATGATGTACCGGATTGATGATGTCAAACAAATCCCAGGCGCGTGCGCTGTCGCCCATAGCAGCGAATGCCATGGCGGCCCAGATGGCTGCGTGCGTATACTGCCCCCCGTTTTCTCTTACGCCCGGGACGTATCCTCTTATATAGCCGGGATCGAGATCGGCTTTGTCGAACGGCGGTGCCAATAATTTGATCAGGCCGTGCGTTCGATCCACAAGATTCTTGTCGAGAGCATTCATGGCCATACCCGAACGTTGTTCATCCCCTGCGCGCGACAAAACAGACCAGCTCTGTGCGATGGAATCTATCTGACATTCGGGGTTGAAGGCAGACCCGAGCGGCGAGCCATCGTCAAAATACGCACGCCGATACCATTCTCTGTCCCAGCCATTCTCTTCCAGGCTCTGGCGCAATTGTGCTGCCTCAGAGTGGCAGCGCGCGGAGAAGTTTGAATCGCCTCGCCGGTTGGCTAGCTCTGCAAAATGCGTCAACACCTCGTACTGGAAGAATCCCAGCCAGACGCTTTCCCCTTTGCCATGTGCGCCCACCAGGTTCATGCCGTCATTCCAATCGCCGGAGCCGATCAAGGGAAGGCGATGTTCACCTCGCCTGAGTCCAGCCATGATGGCCTGCACGCAGTGGTCGTACAAGGTGCCGGTCGTTTCCGATCGTCCCGGCAGATCGTAGTAAGAATCTTCTTCCGGGTTTACAGGACGGCCTTCAAGATAAGCGACTCTTTCGTCCAATACTCCGGTATCACCGGTGCTGGAAACGTACCGGCAAAGCGCTAACGGAAGCCAAAGAAAGTCGTCGGAACAATGGGTACGAACTCCGCGTCCGGCAGGCGGATGCCACCAATGTTGGACATCTCCTTCCCGGAACTGGCGCGAGGCGCAGAGGAGGAGCTGTTTACGAATCAGGCCTGGTTCAGCGTGCACCAGTGCCATCACATCCTGCAACTGGTCGCGGAAACCGAAAGCGCCACCCGATTGGTAATATCCGCTCCGGGCCCAGAGACGGCACGCCAGTGTCTGATACAAGAGCCAGCCGTTCGCCATCACGTTGATGGACTGGTCGGGCGTGTCCACATTTACGGCGCCTAGAGTGTGCGTCCAGTAGTGCCAAATCGATTCCAGCACAGTACGGGCGGCTTCTGTGCTCCGGAAACGCTGTACCAACTCGACGGCTTTAGCGTGATTGTGTCCCGCGCCGAGAATAAACACGACTTCGCGTTGCTGGCCATCCAGCAGCTCGAATGGAACGCGGATCGCAGTGCATGGATCCAGTCCCGGTCCGAGCTTTCCTGACAACCGAGCCTTGTACATGCCGGCGGGATTCGACAGCACTCCGTTCCGGCCGAGAAACTCCATTCTGTCTGCTGTGATCGCCCTCGTCGACGTGTTTACATCGAAGAAAGCGACCCTATCGGGAAACTCTGAGTTGTAGGCATTGCGCGCGAATACCGATCCTGTCACGGGATCCGCCTCGGTCATCACATGCATGGTCGACTTCGGACGCGTATCTCCCAGCACCCATTCCACGTACCCTGTTGCGGAGAGCCGGCGACTACGGCCGGAATTGTTGCTGACCTTCAAGACGGAGAACTTCACAGCAGCATCCAGTGCTACATACACTTGTAGCTCTGAGGTAACGCCGTCCTCCGTGTGTTCGAAGATGCTGTAGCCGAACCCATGCCGGGTGAGATAAGGTCCCGTCCCGCGGGCGGGCAGAGGAGCCGGCGACCAGAAATTGCCGCTCTCCTCATCACGCAGGAAAAATGCTTCGCCAGCAGCGTCGGTGACTGGGTCATTGTGCCATGGAGTGAGACGGAACTCGTGCGCATTTTCTGCCCAGGTATAGGCTGAACCGCTCTCGGAGATCACAGTGCCGAAGTCCGAATTTGCTATCACATTCACCCACGGTGCCGGCGTCATCTGGTCGGGGGCGATGGTAATAACGTATTCGCGTCCATCGCGAGTGAACCCGCCTAGTCCATTGAAGTAAATCAGGTCGCGCGGCGGCAACTCATCTCGCTGAATGTGCTCGCCACGGCCGGCCCTTCTGATCCGCACATGCGGAATCTCCATTTCTACTGCTCGTCGCGTGCTGATTTGGGCATGCAGAGACCCACGCGCATCCGTGATGATGGCCCGCGCCACGGCTTGAAAGAGGAGCCGGTCTTCATTCGATATCTGCTCGGCAACGCGGACAAAAATCTCACCCCCGCGCTCCGCCGGGTTGGCTTGGACACCTGCCGCCACCAAATCCATGATCCGTTCCTGCAAGAGTTGCCGGTACCCAGCACGATCTTCATTCCAGATCACCAGGTCAACCGCGAGTCCCTTAAGCCTCCAGTAGGCGTGAGCCTGCACAAGCGGGCGAACCAGATCGATATTGACCATGTCCCCGATCTGCAGCAACACGATGGGCAGGTCGCCGGAAATTGCATAGCCCCACAGACCCGATTGCGTTCGACGGTTAGTGCTAAGCACAGAGGCGTCGGCGCGCAGCGAGTGGTTGGCATAAAGAATAGAACTGGCCAGGCGCCCGAAGCTTTGCGCGTCAGCCTCCGTGGCGTTGAGTTGCCGCAGGACCACCTGGCTGTGCGTCCATGCAAGATCAAAGACGCGGTCTGCCAGATGGCGATCCTGATACTTATCTACCAAGTGTACGCAGCCCTCGCGGGTTTCACTCGCACCGGAAACCAGGTTAGCGGTAGCGGATTGTCCCGGCTCCAGGATGATCTGGTAACGGATAGCGACGATAGGATCAAGGACAGAGCCCTGGCTGCCTGGGAGCGGCGTCGAACCGCTCATCGCCAGCGGATTCGCCACCGTTTTCCCTCGCCCGATGAATTGCATGCGGTCCGTTTCGTACGATACCGCTCCAACCTCCGCGCCATGCACCACCATCAGATGGAACATCCACGGCGTTTGCTCATGGAGAGATCGGGGCCGTCGCGTGCAAAGAATCGCCCGGCGCTGCTCCATGATTTCCGTCTGCACGAAGAGGTTGCTGAAGGCCGGATGCAGCACGTCCGCGGCCGGCGAGGCCAAAACGACTTCGGCGTAGCTTGTTATCTCAATCGTCCTGCGTTTGCGGGCACGGTTGGTGAGTGTGACTCGCCGTAGTTCAACGTCGTCCTCCGGAGAAACCGCAATCTCCGTGTGGGCTTCGAGTTCTCCCTCACGGCAGCGAAACTCGACTTTAGCTTCGGAAAAGATTGCCTCGTAATACTCCAGAGGTTTCAGGGTTGGCTGGTAAGCGGAAGACCAGAACCTTTCCGTGGCAACGTCGCGGATGTAGCAGAAAGTCCCCCATGGATCCCGAGTAGTATCTTCACGCCACCTGGTTACCGCCAGCTCCTTCCAGCGGCTGTACCCTCCACCTGCGTTGGTGACCATCACGTGGTACCTGCCGTTCGACAACAACTGGACTTCAGGAATGGGAGTGTTGGCGGTGTGAAAGACTCGCAGTGGGGCCTCGAACTCGTCCGTGATCTTTCCGGTTTCCGGAAGTGCGTCCGGAGCTGAATAGAGCGCCGTAGCTTTCGGAACCTTTTCTTGGAGAAGCAGCGTGGTGGCCTGAAAGATTGGAACAGCTTCGAATCGGCGCTGCATCGGCCTGTCCAACAGAGCATGGGAAAGCCCTAACAAGCTCATGCCTTGATGATGGGCCATATACGCACGGACGATCGCCTTCGTCTGGCCGCGAGGCACTCGCGACGGAGTATAGTCAATCGCTTCATAGAAGCCGTGTTTTCCTTCTGCTCCCGCAGCCTGAAGTTTTTGCAGGTTCGCGCAGGCTCGAGCGGGTGCCACGATCAGGGCCAAACTCGAAGCATAAGGTGCGATCACCAGGTCCTGAGCCAGTCCTCGCTTCAGGCCAAGACCAGGCGACCCAAAAGCGCGGTATTGATAATTCATGTGCGCATCGGTTGCGTTATATCCCGACTCGGAGATGCCCCAGGGCACGTTTCGTCTCATGCCGTACTCGATCTGCCGCTCTACCGCCGCCTTGCAGCTTTCATCGAGAAGAGTGTTCTCGTACGTGGGCATAACCAGGAGAGGCATGAGGTACTCAAACATCGAGCCGTCCCATGAAAGGAGAGTTGGTCCCGACGGGGAGTTGGTAAGCTGGCGGCCCAGAGAGAACCAGTTTTCTTGCGGAACCAGGCCCTGCGCGATAGCGACAAAACTGGCCAATCTTGCTTCCGATGCCAGCAGATCGTAGTAGCTCGAATCCCGGCGTTGTGCGCTGACGTTGAATCCAATCGTCATTAAATGACGCGCCTCATCGTAGAGAAAGTCGTACTCAACGCGGGCAAACTCCCTGCACTGTGAGGCGAGCGCCTCAATCTCTCGAAGACGATTCTCAGCGCGACGACTCGCTTCGCTGATGAGCGGTTTCACTTCGTCCAACCACTTGCGGAAGGCCGCGTTGCTCGAGTGTTCAATGACTGAGAGAAACTCCGAATTCCATGTTGCCAGCTCACGCAGAGTTGGGATCTTGTTCAGCGGAGATCCGTTTAACTCATCCGGCGGGTGCGTGACAAGGAGCCAGGGCGCGAGAAAGGTCAGGTCTTCAAGTGCAACCTGGCACTGGCGGACCAGAGCCTCTGACCACCACCTGGCATTGCTTTCCGGCAAGTCCTTAAGACTGTCCCTGATCCCCGCAGTTGTTGAGACAAGCTGCTCAAGACACGCACGGACAGCCGATAAGGTAGTCGGCGGAAAAGCGCAGAAACCGTCCAACTCCTTCATTAGCTCAGTGGCGTGAAGAAAAGCGGCGTTTGTCAGGTTGGGATTTTGAGAGCCGGCATCATTCACCACCTGCCGGAAAACCTCCGAAGTATCCAGAAGACCGTCATACAAACGAGGAGCAAGTATCTTCTTGTCCCCGAGCCCGGCCAGGCCTGGCTCCAAAGTCAGCATGTGGGCTACTAGATTCCCGCTGTCCACGGTCGAAACATAGAGAGGTGGGAGAGGTTTTAATGTCTGCGTCTCGTACCAGTTATAAAAGTGCCCTTGATGCCGCTCCAACGACTTCATGGTTTGGAATGCCTGTCCGGTACGCTGGAGCAACTGTGCCGCTGTAAGATAGCCAAAATCGTAAGCCGAAAGATTCGCGAGCAGCGCCAAGCCCATGTTGGTTGGCGAGGTGCGGTGAGCGATGGAGGAGACCGGGTTCTCCTGGTAATTGTCTGGAGGCAGCCAGTGATCTTCCGCGCTGACAAAGTTCTCAAAAAACGACCACGTCTTGCGTGCGAGTTTCCGGAGGAAGACGGCCTGCTCAACTGACAGTCTTACCGCGGCACGCTTGCGCGGCCGGCTGATCCACCACGAGATGGCGGGCGATGCAAACCAGATCAGCAAGATTGGCGCGGCTATACCCAGGCTCAGCGGCCTCTTCATGCTCAGTACGATTGCAGTGGCCAGAGCGCAGGCAGGTGCGGCCCACATGCGACGGAAAGATTCCGCAAGACCGGATTCACTCTTGTGCTTGTGCTCGCTTGACGCGTTCCACTCCAAGAGCCTTCGATGCGAGAAAAGCATGCGCCATGTTGCGCGAAGAATCGCGTCAAGACTGAAGTAGGCTTCATAGGGTATGCAAGCAAAGACGAGCAAGCCTTGGGTGGAGTGTCGTCCAAACGAGCGCAGAACTTCGGCCAGATGCTGTCTTAGAGCAACATCTTCCGGCTTCTGGAACAGCTCGAGGACAGAGCTGAACCAGATGGGAACGAAGGCCATCGCAAGGATCACCAGAGTCCAGCCCCAGGCCGGCGACAATCGCAGCCAACTGAACAGCAACAGCATAACCAGGGACGCCGGTACCAGGCTGCGCCGGAGATTGTCCACGATTTTCCATCGCGAAAGGACAGAGAGCGGATTTTTCAGGGCCCGACGCTCAGCACCGGGCACGCGAGGCAGTATCCAGCGGGCGATCTGCCAGTCACCGCGAATCCAGCGGTGACGCCGGGCCACATCGGCTGCATAGGTCGCCGGATAGTCTTCGTAGAGTTGCACATCGCTCAGCAGACCGGAACGTGCATA
>DATAEJ010000042.1:0-4821 GCA_036258095.1 Candidatus Angelobacter sp.
AGCTGCGACCAACGGCTTCAGACCTGCCTCCGTCCTGCAAATGAACCGCTCCGTATCAGATCCGTCCCTTTACATCAATCGTGAGACTTCATGGCTCGCCTTCAATCGTCGAGTGCTTGAAGAAGCAAACGATTACCGCAATCCCCTGCTGGAGCGAGTAAAGTTCCTGGCGATCTCGGCCAGTAATCTCGACGAGTTTTTTGAAGTCCGAGTCGCCGGTCTTCTGCAGCGCATTGAAGAAGGCTATGTAGATGCCGGTCCTGACGCGCTTACAGCGCAGCAGGAGCGCGAGTTGATTGCCCTGGAAACACGCGAGTTCGTCCAGGAACAATACGATTGCTGGAACAACAAGTTAATGCCCGCGTTGTCGAAGGAAAATATACGCGTTCTTGACCTGAAAGACCTCGACCCGGAGCAAGAAGCTTTCATCGACACTTATTGTGAAAAAGAAGTTGATCCGTTGCTCACGCCAGTAACCGTGGATCCGGCGCATCCCTTCCCGCGCGTGCTGAATAAGGCGCTCTGCATTGCCTTGTTGCTAAAGCGCAAGCGGCGGGCCAGCGGCACTTACATGGGTGTGATTACCGTCCCGCGTGTGCTTCCTCGCCTGGTGCGGCTGCCATCGCAGACCGGTATAGATTACGTTTTCCTCGCCGATCTTCTCACGTATCACGCGGCCAGCATGTATCGCGGATATGAAATTGTTTCCGCTGCATCTTTTCGCGTTACGCGGAACAGCAATCTTTATCTCGAAGAGGAAGAATCGCGCAACCTGCTTGAGTCCGTCAGGACAGAGCTGCACCGTCGTCGTAAAGGTGATGCCGTGCGTCTGGAAATTGACGCAAATGCAAATGCCGAAATTGCTCGCCGCCTGCAGCAGACGTTTGAACTCGAAGACTGGCAAATCTTCCGCACTCAAGGCCCGGTGAACCTTTCCCGGCTCTTCAATTTTTATGAGATCAAGCGGCCTGAGCTGAAGTTCAAGCGATTCGTGCCGCGTGAATTGCGGCTTCCGGCCAATACTCCTGATATCTTCGCGGAGCTGCGGAAACGCGATATCCTGCTTCATCATCCTTATGATTCTTTTGAAGCTGTGGTGGATTTCGTTGAGAGCGCGGCCAGTGATCCCGCTGTGATCTCTCTGAAACAGACAATCTATCGCACGAATCGCGATTCGCCAATTGTGGGAGCGTTGATCGCTGCCGCCGCGGCCGAGAAAGAAGTGACTGCCGTTTTGGAATTGACGGCCCGTTTTGACGAGGCTTCGAACATCCAATGGGCGCGTACGCTCGAAGATGAGGGTGTTCAGGTCTATCACGGGCTGGTGGGACTCAAGACACACTGTAAGCTCTGTCTCCTGGTACGCCACGATCCTGACGGCAAGACACGGCGGTACGTCCACATAGGAACCGGCAATTACAATCCCACAACCGCGCGCTTCTATACGGACCTGAGCCTGCTTACGGCTGCGCCCGATATCACGTCGGCGGTTCACTCGGTATTCAACTATCTCACGGCATATTCTGAAGCGCCGAGCTACAGTCCGCTGGCCATTTCGCCTATCGATCTTGCCGCAACAACTCTGCAGCAAATTCATCGCGAAGCCGAGCACGCGGCCAATGGAAGACCCGCGCGGATTATCGCCAAAATGAATTCGCTGCTCGATAAAAATGTGATTGAGGCCTTATACATGGCGTCACAGGCAGGCGTTCCCATTGATCTCACGGTTCGCGGCATGTGCTCGTTACGGCCGGGAGTGCCGGGCATCAGTAACAACATTGTGGTCCGCAGCGTAGTGGGCAGACTGCTGGAACATACGCGTATTTTTTATTTTGAGAATGGCGGCGACGATGAGGTTTATATCTCCAGCGCCGACTGGATGCCGCGCAACCTCTATGAACGCGTTGAGGTTCTCTGTCCGGTGCTCGACCCGCATTTGAAGCAGCGCGTGAAAAGCGAGATACTGGCTGCTTATCTTGCAGACAATGTGAAGGCGCGCTTTCTTGACCGGAACGGACACTACACGCGACCAGCGCGTAAAAGTGGAGAACCAGCTTTTTCAGCCCAGGAATTTCTGATTGCGGCGGCGGAAGGTACAGCCACGGCAGCCGATATTCCTGAACCAGCCACACCCCGGCCCAGGAGATCCATTGGCCGGCGTAAAAGACAGGTGCTTGCCCGATAGCCTATGCTCTTATATTTTTTCCGCCATGCTTCCGCCGGTAAGACCATGCTGAACCCCAAAAAAGACGAACGTCGCCCTTTAGACGAAGAAGGCATTCTGCAAGCGCGTTACGTCGGCAACCTGCTGGCGAATCTGGATGTCCAGGTTGACCAAATCATCAGCAGCCCACTGAAACGCGCGCGCCAGACAGCCTCCCTGGTGGCGAATGAACTGGCATTTGAGGGAGCTGTCCAGATTGAAGATGCGTTGCGCCCGGAAGCCGGTTTTGATCAGTTTCAATCCATGCTGTCGCGCTACAAGAAATATGACGCTGTTATGGTCGTGGGCCACAATCCCAGTTTTACGGAATTCCTGAGCAAATCGATTTCCGGCGCCAACGGCGCCGCACGAATTGACTTTAAGAAAGGCTCTGTGGCCCGAGTAGAGATGAACGGACGCACCGGCACTCTGGACTGGTTGGTAACACCCAAAATCGCGCGAACGCTTCAGACCAGCTTGAAGTCGAGCTCACGGCCAAAAACTTCGAGGAAATAGGCTCGCTCTTTCTCTCCAGCCCACAACTCCAGGTCCGCGCCAGTGCGGCCCGCCTTTACGTTCAGCGTGACTTCTCCTCCGCGCGCAACCACACGAATGGATTCTACGGCGGAAAGCCTGCCCTGATTCAGCGCTCGCGCCACCCGCAAAAGGGCTGTGCTCTTGATCACCTCTGACCTGATCTGGGCGGGCAGCATCTTGATAAGCCGATCACGCAATTGCGGTTTGGAATTCCCCTGGAAGCGTGCGATTGTCGCAATAATTTTTCGTTGCAACGGAGTGAAGCCAAACAATTCCGAGCGGGAGATCACGTAATAAGCGTGGCGATGCAGGCCAACGGGATTAATGTAGGTTCCCACTTCATACAACATCGCCGCGGCCGCAATCCATTCGCGACAATCCTTGCTTAAGCCGTGCATGCGCCGGGTCTGATCAAAAAGAGTAAGGGCCAGCTTGCGTACCTGTTCGGCATTTTCCAGGTCAACCCCGTATCGCCGGGCGGTGTTCATGATCACATCTTGGCGATCAGCTTCCAATTGGCGATGGGAGCGCGTGTGCTGGTCATATTCGGCTGCCATCTGCGCCAGAATTCCATCACGCAATCCGAGCGGCGAGTATCGAAAACCCTTGAGCCCGCAGGCATCGAGCACATGCGCGAAGACTGCGGCGCCGGCCACAATGATCTGTGCCCGCTTGGGATTGATGCCTTTGATGGCTGCACGCTGCCGGTCCGTCATTTTTGCCAGCCGCCGTGCCAGCTTTTCTGCCACAGCCAGGGACACGCCACCAGTTCGGGTAAGGTGCAGAGACTGAGCCGCTCCAGCCAGTGCCGCTGCCGTTCCTGAAGTGGCAATTACCGCGCGCACTGCGGCACGCGTTATTTTCCGCGATGCACCGGCTGCTTCTTGCACAATAAAGTCATGCAGCCGCTTCAGCTCCGCCTTTGTCGGCGGATCATGGTGAATAAATTCCTGAGTCAAGCGAACTGCACCGAGAGGCAAGGTGACGATTTCTTTGATATGCCCTTTTTCAGAAAGAGTCAGTTCGCAGCTGCCTCCGCCCAGATCGATCAGTAACATTTTGGGTGGCGGCGTTCGCATGTTTGACACCACGCCCAGATGAATGAGACGGCCTTCTTCCAGACCGCTGATAATTTCAAGGTTCCAGCCGGTAACAGTCTTCACCCATTCTTCAAACAGGCGCGCGCTGTTGCTGTCCCGTAGTGCGCTGGTTCCGACAACCCGTGTCCGCTCCACCGCGTAACTTTGCACGGCTCGATGAAAGCGGCGCAGTACTTTGAGCGTCTGGGCCATGGCTTGGGGGTCGAGATTGCCGTCGCGAAATACACCTTCGCCCAGGCGAGTGACTTCGCGATCCTGATGCAGGGCCACCAGGCGTCCGCGTTGAAGCTCAGCGATACTCAGCCGCACCGAGTTGGAACCGATATCAACCGCGGCAAAGACGGGCATGTTTTATGAGGCGTGGCGGGCGGCAAACCGCAAGGCTTGTGTAGAGTGCGGAGGCTTCTTAGCAGATGCCTGCGTCAGGGAAAATAATTTGTTCAGAGAAGAGATTGCATCTGAATGTCGCGCACTAAGGAGAGTCCTGGCTTCACGCAGCAGAGCGCAGCTTGCGCGATCTGAAAATCGCTTTTCCGCCCGTTCGCTCAGTTCCTGCCAATCGTGCCAATGGCCAATAGCATCCTGTGTGGACTTGAGTTCGCGCATGAAGTCTTTTTGCTCGGGTGATTCTTCCGCGAGTTCCGCCAGGTAACGTATTCGCTTCAGCGCGATGCGAATTTCATGTAACCGGCTCGGCTTTATTGTTTGTCCCAACGCCTGTCCTGGCCCAAAGTCTTTGGCCATTTCCATAAGCTGCGCGCTCGCCTCTTCCAGGGGAGCCAATGGGCGATTTTTCCTATCCTGGGGCACTCCGGCCTGTTCTGCGATCCGGTCCAGCCGGCCGAAAAGCTTGGCATCATGCAGCTTCTTAATCGCCGATTCCAACCGGCGGGCCTGCTGGCTTCTCTTTTTCTCCATAAGATTTGCCAAAATCTTTCGGTCTTTGGCTGTTGATCCATTGCCCAAAACAGCTAGCAGATC
>DATAEJ010000043.1:0-16830 GCA_036258095.1 Candidatus Angelobacter sp.
TTGTGAACAAAGTGGTGCCGGAAGCTGACCTGGAAAAGCACGTTGAATCTCTAATCGCGCGCATCTCTGAATTCAGCGGCCCGGTGTTGGAAGTGACCAAGCGCGTGATCGGCAGCTCCATTGGGCGTCCGCTGAAAGAGGCCATGAAGACCTCTCAGGACCTTTACCTGAACGAGCTCATGAACCTTGAGGATGTGCAGGAAGGCTTGCGCGCCGTGATCGAGAAGCGCAAGCCGGTGTGGAAGAATAAGTAGCACTTGGTGTGGTCCCGAACGCGCGTCACAAAAACTGATTGAGAGCGTCACGCATAATGCGCGTGAGGGATCCCTACCCGCTTACAAAATATTTTATCTGCGATAGGGTTCCCTTGCTTCGCTCGGCAGCAGCCTATCCCGCCTTATAAACAATCCTGTCCTTGATCGCGACGTACACGTCGTCCGGCACGATCATGCGCCCCAGGAGATCGAGCTTGCTGGGATAAGGGCGATGTTCCACGATGCGCTCGGCGGTATCAGCGTCAAGGCCGAGCAAGCTCATAAGTTCCTGCTGGCTCGCTTCATTGATGTTGATAAGTCCCCTGCGCCGGCGCTCTCCGGCAGCTCCGCGCCGTTGCAGTCCGGCGAGCCATGACGCGGCGAATATGCCAGCACCGATTCCACCGAGAATTGAGAGAAGCCTCATTATCATTGCCTCCGCAAAGTTTCTTTGACGGCGTGGACCATCGCTGGGTTTGATGCCGGGCGAACGAATGAGGAGCTCAGAGATTTTTCGTCAGGAACTTCACCATGTGATAGGCGTCCACATACTTGAACGGAGTCTCTCCTGTGGTGTAGTGGCCGCAAGGCAGGACAACGGTCTTCAGGTCCACGCCGTGATCGCGAAAGCCCTTTTCGGCCTGCAGAGACAGCTCAGGTATGAAGGTGAGATCGTATTTCGCCCAGATCATCAGGCACTTGCGCGGGTAGCGGGCAAACTTGTCAAAGTAAGCCATCGGGCTGACGCAGAGCCATGCCTGGCGCAGCCGCTCCAGCGTGAGCCCATCGCGCTCCAGCCCTTCGCGGACATGCCGGGTTGATTGGCCAGTCCAGGTAACGTCAGCGAAATAAGTGGAAGCGTGATTGAAAGCGCAGACACGCAGGCGCTCGTCATGTGCTGCGGCAAGGAAGGCGTAACAGGAGCCAAGGCTTGTGCCCAATACGGCCACGTGCGTCTTTCCTTGCTGATAGAGCCAGTCTACGCACGAGCGCAAGTCAACAATCGCCTGGCGGGCAGCGTCGATGGTGCGGCAAATGTTGGATGAGACGGCATAATCGGAACGGGCAATCTCCACGGGACGACGAATGTCATGGTATGGCTTGCTCATGCGCAGCACCGAAATCCCGAAGCGATTCAGCAGAGGACCCAGCGCGTTGTAAGCGATGCCATTGGCGTTCCAGTGCGGCAGAATGATGACCGCGCGACTGCCGGCGGTCTCAAACCAGCGCGCGTTCACAAGATCATTCTGGGGGAACGGCGTGCGCACCGGCGAGGTGAAGCGGAGAAAAACCCCTTCGCCTTTTGGAACTTTCTCGTTGGCGTTGCTGCCGGTGGGGAAGAGTTCGATCTTGCGTGTCTCAAGCCGAAAGTCGCTGGGCGTGATGTAACCAAAGAATTCGTCACTATGGGCTACGATCTTGTCATTCAGCTCGTGGACGTAATCTTCATACCCGGCAGGAGACTGCGGCGGGTGGCCATTCAGCAGCGGCCAGCGCTGCGCCCAATCAAGGCCCCATTCCAGCGGACGGATCACACGATTGGTGTCACGCGTGGTGAGACGCGTCTCCCATGAATACATCCATTTCTGGTAGAGGCTGGGCATGAGCTGTAAGGTGACTTTGATTCTAAATGACGGTTGCGCACCTTTGGTTTGCGCACGCCCGCCAACTGATAGAAGATAGAACTCACCTGATCATGAACGTCAATCATGGAGCAGCCTGTTGATCCCTGACAGCATTGAGCGGCTCGCACAGGAAGCGAGTGGAGAGCTGCGCGGCGTGTCCGGTTCCATCACCCTGGACCGAATTGCCACCGACTCGCGCGGAGCTGCGCCAGGTTCGCTCTTTGTGGCCCTCAAGGGCGAACACAGCGACGGCCACCTGTATCTGGGAGATGCTTTTCGGAACGGCACTGCAGCAGCGATGGTGGCGCGTTCCGCGCTGGACAGCGTCACCGTAGATCCACAATGGCCGCTGATCGTGGTGGCCGACCCCTTGCGCGCGTTGCAGGCGATTGCGCGACGTCAACGGCGAGAATATTTCGGCAAGGTTCTGGCCATCACCGGCAGTAACGGCAAGACGATCGTGAAAGATGCGCTGCGGTCCCTGCTGGCGGGCCGCAGGGTGCTCGCTTCGCCGGGAAGCTACAACGGCCAGCTTGGGCTGCCGCTGGCAATCCTTTCCGCTGAGCAGCCACAGGACGTTGCGATTCTGGAAGTGGGAATATCCGCGCCAGGCGATATGGCGAGCCTGCAAGAAATTGCCGCGCCAGACTACGGCATTCTCACCAACATTGGCTTGGCTCACTTTGCCGCGTTCGGGAGTCGCGAGGCAATCGCGTTGGAAAAGATGTCATTGTTTGCGCGCATCGGTCGCGATGGCTGGGTGCTGCTCCCGGAAAATGAACCAACGATTTCCGAGCCGCTCAAAAAGCTCGAGTGCAAGACCTACTCCGTGGGGCCGAATAGTGCCGGTCTGGAGCTCAGAAACCACTCCTTAACTGACGATGGGCAACTGCTGGAACTTCGGGCCGGAGGAACAGCGCGTACTCTGAAAGTGCGCACCCGCTCGCCTGAAATCGTGATGGACCTGCGCTTCGCCGCCACGGCCGCTTTCCTGCTCGGCACGAGAGTGGATGATATCGCGCAGGCGCTGGACGGCTACTCGCCCAGCTCAACGCGGATGGAGATGTGGTCGTCGCCGCAGGGAATTCGCATTATCAATGACAGCTATAGCTCTGATCCAATCTCAGTGCAGGCTGCGCTCCGCTCAGCGATCCTCGCTGCCCCGGAATCCGGCAGGAAAATATTCGCTTTTGCAGGCATGCGGGAACTCGGTGCGGCCTCGGCCCGGGAACATCGGCAAGTGGGCGCGCAGGCAGGACAGAGTGGATTCACTCAGCTCTTCCTGGTAGGTAACGGCGACCTTAACAGTACCGCGGAAGGCTTCAAGAGTGCGCGGCCGCAGGGCAGCGTAACCCAGGTTGCGAACCCTGACGAACTGAAGCAGCAGCTTCTGCCGCTCCTGCGTCCTGGAGATACGGTCCTTTTTAAGGGACCGCGCAATGCCGGCATGGTGAAGGCCGTGCAGGACCTGTCCGGCGCAATCGCGCAGCGCTGCCTGTGGGTTAACCTGGCGGCGATTGAAGGAAACATCGCGCGTTTTCGCAGGCATTGCGGACCGGGCACGCATATCCTGGCTATGCTGAAGGCCATGGCGTACGGGACGGCGCTGGTGCAGCTGGCTTCCTGGATGTCGCGGCTGGGAATTCATCACATTGGCGTCTCCTCCGCTAATGAAGGCGTCGCGGTGCGCAAGACCGGCGCAGACCAGGAGATCTACGTTTTTCTCTCGGAACGCGAAGACGTCGACAATCTTCTGCGCTACCAGCTCACTCCGGTGATCTATTCGCGCGAACTCGCGGAAGTCTTTG
The DNA here is from genome assembly GCA_036258095.1 of Candidatus Angelobacter sp. Taxonomy (GTDB): domain Bacteria; phylum Acidobacteriota; class Terriglobia; order Terriglobales; family Acidobacteriaceae; genus Angelobacter. Next base: position 3,688 of record DATAEJ010000043.1, read on the forward strand.
CGCGGTCGCTTCAAAATGGCTGCGGGGTGCTGAATGTTCATTTGAAGATCGATACCGGAATGCATCGTGTGGGCGTTGCACCCGAGGAAGCGCTCGCCGTGGCGGATTTTATTCGCTCGAGCGGAGTCATGCGGCTGACCGGGGTGTGCACTCACTTCGCCGCGGCGGACGATGCCACCGCCGACGATTTTACGTTGCAGCAGATCGCCACTTTTGAATCCGTCCTGGGAAAGCTACGCTCGGCGGGGTTCAAGCAGCTGAACGTGCATGCCGCGAATACCTCGGCGGCAGCGCGGTTCCCGCAGGCGCGCTACAACATGGTTCGGGTTGGGCTGGGACTGTATGGAATCTATCCTTCACCTGCTGTGCAGCAGGCGCTCGATCTTGAGTTGGCCATCGGGGTGACCAGCCGCATCACGAGCATTCAGCATTTTTCCGCCGGCGCAACGCTGGGCTATAACCGCACGTACACCGCGTCCCGCGATATCAACGTCGGAATTGTCCCATTCGGTTATGACGATGGACTGCCCTGGGCTTCGGCGGGAAAGGGCGGCGTGCTGGTCGAGGGGGTACGCGCGCCGATTGTAGGTCGCATCAGCATGGATCAGATGCAGGTGGATATTACGGATGTTCCCGGCGCTGTGGTTGGAGCCGAAGTTCTGCTTTACGGAACCCACAATGGGCACGTGCTGCGTCCGGAAGAAGTTGCTGATAATGCCGGCACGATCGCGCACGAATTGCTCACGCGCATTGGCGAGCGCGTCCACCGCATCTATGTGGAGCCATGAACTTCAGCCCACGTCCTTAAAACGCAGAGGAACAGGGGCGCAGAGGACAGGAGTAAAATGGCGGCATGAAAATCGCCCTCGGCGCGGACCACGCCGGCTATGAACTGAAGAACCAGATCAAAGCGTATCTCGCCGCCAAAGGCATGGATACGGTTGATCTCGGCACCAACTCCGGCGAATCAGTGGACTATCCCGACTATGCGCAGGCCGTTGCGGAAAGAGTGAGTCAGGAGCAAGCCGATCTCGGCATACTGGTCTGCGGCAGCGGAATTGGAATGGCGATTTCCGCGAACAAAATCAGCGGCATCCGGGCGGCGAATGTGTCGAGCGAATATGAGGCCCAGATGTGCCGGGAGCACAACAACGCCAACGTGCTTGCGCTTGGAGCGCGAATCCTTTCTGCCGAGCAGGCGAAGGCGATTGTAGATAAGTGGCTCGCTACCGGCTTTGCTGGCGGAAGACACGAGCGGCGGGTGGAGAAGATCGCGGCACTTGAGCACCCGCCAGCCGCTTCTTTACGCTGACGTCCTTACCTTTACAGTCGAGTTAACACATCACCCAGTTCCAAAACGGGAATAAAAATCTCTAATTTTCAAGATTCTCGATCTTTTCACAAGACAAGCAGCGGGAACTCCGCTATAACGTCGATCGCACTAAAGCCAAGCAACGTTCATCCTCAACATCCGCGGGCCCAATGGGCTTTACGTGTGCAGTTCTGCCTCAACGTGCAGGACTGATTAGCTTGCAAACGTAGCAACAGTCTATCCCGGTGTTCTGGGCCATCCGGGGCCAGAGCACAAAAGAATCCAGGGTCGCCTCCGGCGTTCGTCCGGCGTGTGACCTTCGCCGTCGGCAAATCGATGCCGTTACGCCGACGCAGACGTGTGTCATCACCACCCCCACACAAGGTGAAGCTATGCGAAAAAGTTTGTTTCTTGCATTGTTTGTGCTTTTGCCGCTTCTGCTCGTGCTTTCCCAGCCCGCGCATGCCACCACCAGCCGCAGCGCCTTCTGTCACTCAACCGATGGCGCTTTCACGACTTGTCCTGACGGCCATGCTGAATGGTCAGACATTCCGCCGGTATTTTTCCCGCAAAGCAACAGCTACCTCTACGCGGACCAGGCCAGCCTCATCAACCCGAGCGGGCCGCCGGATACCTTCCTGCTGATGTATGACGAGTGCTCGCGGACCTCGCCGCTCGGGCCCAACGACTATTTTCTGGTGAATTTCACCAATATCGATAGTGACGCGGGAGTACCCGCCCTGGTCCATTACAACGTCCATATTTTTACGGATGGCACGATCATCTTCATCGAGAACGGAGTGGTGCAACTGGTGAATGGCCAGAGCCGCTTGCCGGAGGTGAATGGGCAGCGAGGACGCGTGGGTTTTGGCCCTTCGCCCACCTGCCCCTTCAACCACGTGATTGCGGAATATCAGATCCCGTTGCAGAGCGCCGGGTCGCTGACCGCGCAGTTTGACACCACCTACTCACCTGACCCGCTTTTCTGGACCAGCAATGTACCGCCGCCCAAACCACCGCTGCCTCCGTGTCCTGATCCGGGAACGTCGACCCCTGTGACGCTGGCACCGGTTTCGGCCCCGGTAAAACTCAAGCTGAAGGACTATCGCGTAATCTATGGCCAGCTACAACTCCAATTCGGTTCCAACGGAGCCGCAGGAGGAGCGCAGTGCTCGGTAACATCAAACGCGGGCAAGCTGCCCGTGCTCTTCCAGGACACTGAACTCGGCTTCGACTTCGGCCCGCCGATTCAGGTTGCCACCAGCCAGGCAGTAGCCACGGTGCAGGTCTTTGATACTGGCGGCCTGGATCCATCTTCCATTCCGCAATGCAACTTCTCGTTCGGATCGAACGCGAATGGTTGCTTTATCAACGCCAAGCCGGGAGGCTCAGCGCGAATCGCGGAGTGGTCGAGCCCGGGATTCAACATCACCGGTCCGCTGGGCGTGACAATTACCAACACCGGTCCGCTTAACTTCTTTGTCAACCTTGATGCGTTGAATCCTCCAACGGGCGACTTCAATTCGTTCCTGCAAAATGTGGAGACGTTCGTTCACCAGACGCTGATCAACAATCTTGACGGCGTAAGCACCGTAGCCGCGTTCCAGGATCCGCCAAACGATGTACTGGTGACAGATCCGAGTGGTAATAGAACCGGCATGCTGCCGGATGGCACGCTGGTGAATGAAATTCCGAACGCCATTTACATCCAGCAGCAGGACCGAAACGCGGTGGTGGTGGTTGATCCCAACCCGGGCGACTATACAACGCAGGTGATCGGTCCGGTGGACAATGCCTTTTCATTGTCACTTTCAGTTACAAGTTTCTTCCCTGATATTTTCGTTCCATCAGTGACCGAATCTGATTTCCAGGGAACCGTTTCCTCCACCGGCAACAGCTTCGTGTTCAACATTCCGGTGCCTGGACCGCGTGGTTCGGGTGGTGCAATCCGGCCGGGCTTCGATTCATTCGTCCTGCCGCCGAACGATGATGGCTCCAGCGGCCTCACCCCGATTGGCTTCCCCATCAACTTTTTCGGGCAGACGTTCAATTCAATGTTCGTGAACGACAACGGCAACATTACTTTCGATCTTCCGCTCTCTGAGTTCACCCCGTTCGACCTGAAGACCACTCAACGTGCTATCGTGGCGCCGTTCTTTGCCGACGTGGACACGCGCGTGGGTAATCAGGTCATCTACGGCCCAGACACCGTGAACGGGCACCCGGCGTTCGGAGTCACATGGCCTGGTGTTGGCTGCTTTGCCGTGAACACGAGCGTGTTGAACTTCTTCCAGGTACTGCTGATCGACCGTTCTGATTCCGCACCGGGCGATTTCGATATCGAGTTCAATTACAACTCGATTCAGTGGGAGACCGGGGAGGCCAGCGGTGGTAACGCGCAATGTCAGGGCGGAGCTTCGGCACGCGTCGGCTTCTCCAACGGCAGCGGAGCCAACGGAACATTCTTCGAACTGCCCGGCTCAGGAATCAACGACGCTTTCCTGGACAACAATCCCGCGAGTGGGCTGATCCACAACAGCTTCGGCAGCAATCAGGCCGGACGGTATATTTTCCAGGTTCGCAACGGTGTTCCCTCCACCGTGGTTGATTCGGACGGTGACGGAATTCCTGATGAACTGGACAACTGTCCGAATGTCCCCAACCCGGACCAAAAGGACTCCGACTTCGACGGCGTAGGCGATGCGTGCTCTTCACCCACGCTGCAGCGTAACACCTCGGCCTTCCTCCAGGCGCTCACAACTGGACAGACGTTTGAGGAAGTGACTGGAACGGCGGTGGCTGATACGCCAACGCTCACCAACCAGCTCTCGCGCATCGTGACGTTCCGCACAGCCGCGGGGCTGACTAACTCACCCAGCCAGTTAGCGACGAATCTGGTCAGCAGCCTCGTCGCAATCGGGCAGGTGCCGCCAACTGACGCGAACAACCTGATCGCAAGCGTGCTGGGTGGCGGAAATCATCCGCCAGCGATTGTGTGTCCGCCTGCTACGACCAATGAATGCACGCAATCCAACGGCACCCCGGCATCGCTGACAGCGCAGGTTTCCGATGCGGATGGCGACGCGCTGACAGTGAACTGGCTGGCAGACGGATCACAGGTTCAGGTGGACAACGTGCCCGGCAGCACGCCGCCGACTTCGGCAGCTGTTACGCTGAACCGGCCGTTCACGCTGGGATCGCACACTCTGGATGTCACGGTGACCGACAATCGCTCTACGCCGGTCGCGTGTCACACCACGGTTTCGATCCGCGACACGACAGCTCCGGTGATTACGGCCTCGCTTGGCCAGCAAGATCTGTGGCCGCCGGATCACCAGATGATCAACGTAGGTTTCAACGTGTCCGCGCAAGACCAGTGCAGCGGGTCACAGCCCATTTCCGTGAAGGTGTTCTCCAATGAAAGCCAGAACGCCACAGGGGATGGCAATTTCGCTCCCGATGCCACGGGCACCTCGGGAACACTCCTGCTGCGCGGAGAACGCAGTGGTAGCGGCAATGGACGGGTTTACCTGGTGGTAGTGAAGTCTACAGATCCAGCTGGGAATTCGTCCTTCGCCTGCAGCACGGCAGTAGTGGCGCATGATGACACTGTGGATTCGTCCCAGGCCGTTCATGCCCAGGCGGACGCTGCACGCGCGTTCTGCTCGACCCACGGCGGCGCTGCTCCGGCAGGCTATTTTGCCGTGGCAACCAACGGAGCGCCGTAAACCGGCGGAACCCAGTTAGATAGCAGGACCATCAGGAGCTTGGTCGCCGGGAGCAGTCGAGGCCCGGCGGCCAAGCAAAAACAAGGTTAGGCCGGCGACCATGCCGGAGATCGCGATCAGCGGACCTACCATCAACAAGCCGAGAGTGAGCGTGGCAATGACGAGCCCGGCGGCCTGGCTCCATCTCCAGCCCTTCTCAAGCAGCGGTAATCCGAGCGCGAAGAGTACTGCAAAGACGAGAAAAGCACCTGCGGCGACGCCGACGCCTCTTAGAATCGCAACGGAGCTGGCCGGAGTGCGAACCGGATCCAGAATTGTGCCGCCCCAGATCGCGCCCGCAATGGCACCTGCGATTCCCGGAAACACGACGTAAAGACACAGTGCCGGGAGTTTCACGTCAGGGCGCAGGAAGAAAATCCCGGCTGCTAGGAATCCGAAGAGCCCGAACCATATGGCCGCAAGCGGCCGCCGGACAGTGGCGGAGAGCATAAAACCTTCTTTCTAGCCTTCTCCTGGGGAGCATTCTAAACGCCTGGTGGCGGCTTAAAAACTGTTCTCAAGGCCCAAGTGGGTCAAACCAGTCAGAAGCGCTTGCCTGCGTGATAGAAGAAGTAACAGGCTGAGAGAAAAATTGCTTCAAGCTCAATCAACGTAATCATGAAGCTGTTGTGGATGCGGAGGGCAATCTTGTTTTCCGGGCTCCACTCGCTGGCAGGGACACGCAGTTGCAGTCCCGCGTAGAGCCTGCGTGCGACGAGTACGAAATAGTAGAGAAGGAGTGCATAGACTCCGAACGAAAATGCCACCCAGAACACAGGCCCCAGGCTTTCCAGCATGTCCGCGAGCCCCCAACTGGCACCGCTCAGGGCGAAGTGAAGCAGGAATAGAAAAGCCAAATTGAGCAGCAGGCCCTCTGATGCAGCGAAATACAGGAAGAAATCGCCGGAGTGCCGGATAAATTTCGCGCGTGAGAAATCCTGCTGGACGCGACGCCGCACTCCCCCTGCGCATAGGACGAGGGCAAGGCTGAAAAACAAGGGGATTCCGGAGAGCGCAATTGCTTTGGCATTCTGAGCCGCGCGGAGGTCCTTTTCTTTTTCCTGCATCCGCTGTTTGTATTCGGTGAAGCTCTTCTTTGTGTCTTCAAGAGTGGCGTTGAGCTGCGCGAGCGCCTGTTCGCGGGTCAACGGCTCTGGCGACATTTTTAGATGGAAGACGCTGAGACGGGAATGTGAGATGCGTTGGATTTCCGCTTCTGTGGCATCGAGGATTCCCTGCTGTCGTCCGACTTCGGTCTCCGTGGCGGTTTCCATGCGCGTAAGCTCTTCGTGCAGCTTGCCCGCGTCGCGCGTCACGAACCAGTTGAAGAGGGAAGCAACAACGGCGACGGCGATCAGAATCTGAAATGCGAATGCGTAAGGCCAACTCCAGCCAGGCATGGAAGCCATTCCCGCATAGGCCACCAGGTCAGGGTGGCGATCCAGGAGGCCCTTTTGTTTCAGCAACGCCGGGCTGGGATAGTGGCCCCACTCGTGTTGCAATAGCTCCGCCGGAGAGAGCTCAACTGCCTGCTCTGTAGTCTGTTCTTCCGGCTGAAAAACGGTCTCCGGCATGGTACTGCCAGTCTTTATCACAGCGGGAAATGGGTAAACAAACACCGTTAGTGCATCCGGGTAAATGCACTGCTGGAGGCCTGTCAGCAGGAACGCTTGTCGAACGCGGCTGGGCCTTACTGAGCCTGGGCCTGGAGGGTGATCCACTGCGGTGAGACAGCAATGCTAAACGGCGATCCGGCGACTGGAGTGAGCGCGCCGTTCTTGCCGATCGAGAGTACGGAAATGTCATTGGTCGTCTGGTCGGCTATATAAACGAAGCTGGCGCTGGCGGCAACGAAGCCAGGGCCGTGCCCAGAGCTGGCAAACGGCGAGCCGGGCACCGGCGAGAGAGTTCCATCAGGCTTGATGAGAAAGCCGGAAACGGTGTTATCGCCCTGGTTAGCTACGTACAGAAAATTTCCCGTTGCGTCGATTGTGGAAGCCACCGGACCGGCGCCCGCCGGAAAAGGTGAACCGGCGACGGGTGACAAAGCGCCGTTTGTGCCGATAGCGAACGCGAAAACCGAGTTTGTGGCCGGGTCAGTGACGTAAGCGAACTGTCCCGTTCCCTCAACCGTGATGGAGCTTGGGCTGGTACCGGCCGCTACTGGGGTGCTCTGGGCGCCAAGCTGTCCTTTACTGTTATCAATCGGCATGGACATAACGCCCTGGGTCGGACTCACGACAAAGAGTGCGGTGCCCTTGGGTGAGATTGCCATCGCTGAAGGAGCGGTAAAAGCCCCGTAACTCGGGGACGCACCGGGAGGATTCCCCGGGGGATTCGTGATCAGCGAAAGTACACCTGTCGATGGGTCGAGCAGAAACGCAGAGATGTTTCCTGATCCCTGATTGAGTGCGTACACAAAGGGGCCAGTGGGCGATACAGCAACCGAAACAGGGGTAACTCCGGTGCCGAAGATATTGGGCGGAACAACCGGCGGAATCGCGCTGTTGGTGGTTGGGACAGTGAGTTCGCCATTACTGCGGTTGATATTGAGCTGAGTGAGGTTGTTTCCGGCAGAGTTGGCGATATAAATGAAGTCGCCGGGCTGGTGGACGGCGAGTGAAGCAGGTTGCGAGCCGGTGGCGAAATTCGGTGTTCCAAGGGCCTTGATGGAACCATCACGCTGAAGCTGGAACCCAAACACTTCATTCGTGCCCCTGCCGGTCACATACATGAAATTCTTTTCGCCGCTGATGCACCCGGTCAGTCCGGCCATGGCCACAATGGCGGCCAGAACAATACTCGCCTTCATGCTTTCTCCTCAGATTTGCCGCAGAGATATTGGTTACGAGGATAAATGAGCGCCTGCTAAATCAGCAATCATGCGCGTCCGAAGGCAGAACGATGGGGCGTGCGGTTCTTGCAGGATGAGTTGAAGGATCAGTTGCCGCTCTTGAGCGTGTAGCCCTGTTCCAGCGGAAGTTTGCCGTCTACTTTCAGCACATTCACTTTGCCGTTCAGCGAATAGACGTCCACCAGTCCAACGGCGCCGGGTATGGACTCCACCTGCTTGAGCAGGTCCTGCTCCGATTCGGCAATGATGAAGCTGGTGCGATGCGCATTGAGCAGAGCTCTGAACTCTTCATCCGTCATGTGATAAAGCGAGTGAATTGCGGTCTGCATTTCCGGGGTTGCGGGATCGCGCAAAACGAGCACCACGCTCTTGCCATTGGGCCATTTGTTCTTGTCAAGCCGGAAGATGTGAGCGAGATCGGTGGAACTCATGCTGCTGACGTTGTTCGTCTTATCAACGATCACGGCGAGCTGCTTGCCGGAGGCAGAAGCACCCAGACACACCATCAGCAAGGCGAGGAAAGCATATGCCCGGGCGGGGTTTCTCATGCTGAAAGCGTATGCGATACGTTCCGATGGGACAAGGTTACGGGAGTAATATGTGCTTTCTTTCTAGGCGCTTAGCGATTCGCTAGGGGCCAGGTCTTAGGCCACAGAGTTCGCGCTAGCCTGTTGCAAAGTATCACGGAACTGTGCCCATTCTTCGAGGGTCCGAGCATTGAGGATTTCGGGATTGGCGGCAAGAAAGTCGACCATCAGTCCAGGCGCCAGCAGTTCGAAGGCGCGGACTATTTCGTCTGCCGTTGCCTTGGTCGGGCCAAAGCGCCCGGTGATCGCCGGCATCATCCAGTGTCGCAGTTCGTTCATAACTTCCGGCTGGTCGAGGCTTTGCCGGACAAATCTCTTCAGTTCGTGCATGAGGGTGATCAGAGCAGAATCCTGCAATTCGCTTGACATACCACAGCTCTCAAAGGGGGATTGGGCACAACAACAACTTGGGAAGAAGTATACGCGGATGCGCGTTACGAACAAATTAGAGGCAAATTAGATTACTTAATCCTTTATTTGCAACCTCATACGCAGGCATTTTCAGTTCGCCATTCGGGGCAAGCAGGCGTGGCGGGCTGAGGCGAGCTTCATCTATCCTATTCAGGCCATGGAATATACGAATCTCGGTACCACCGGAACCAAGGTTTCGCGGATCTGCCTGGGCTGCATGACTTACGGAGCCAAAAAGTGGCGCGAATGGGTGCTGGAGGAGCCCGAAGGACGGCCGTTCATCACTCGGGCCCTTGAACTCGGTATCAATTTCTTTGATACAGCAGACATGTATTCGCTGGGCGTGAGCGAAGAGATCCTCGGGCGCGCGCTCAAAGATTTCGGCGCGCAGCGCGAAAAGACCGTCATTGCCACCAAGGTCTTCTTTCCCATGGGCGACGATCCCAACCAGAAAGGGCTCTCACGCAAACACATCCTGCATGCGATTGACGCCAGTCTTCGGCGACTTGGAACGGAATATGTGGACCTGTACCAGATTCATCGGTTCGACTATGAGACGCGGATCGAAGAAACGCTGGAAGCGCTGCACGATGTGGTGAAGGCGGGCAAGGCGCGATACATCGGGGCGTCTTCAATGTACGCGTGGCAGTTTGCGCGCATGCTCTATACCGCTGACCGGCTCGGGCTTACACGATTTGTAACCATGCAGAACCACTGGAATCTGGTGTATCGCGAGGAAGAGCGCGAGATGGCGCCGTTGTGCCGCGCGGAAGGCGTGGGCATGCTGCCATGGAGTCCGCTGGCGCGTGGGCTGCTGGCAGGAAACAGGAAGAGCGGAACGTTGCGATCGAAAGCGGACGACTACGCACACAAACTGTACACGCGTGAGGCCGACGATCGCGTGGTGGATTGTGTGGAAGAGCTCGCCAAAGAGCGAGGCGTTCCTCCGGCGCAGATCGCGCTGGCGTGGTTGCTGCAGAAGCCCGGAGTTACGGCGCCGATTATCGGGGCATCGAAGCCTCACCACCTGCAAGATGCGGTGGCGGCGCTGGCGATCAAGCTGAGCGCAGAGGAGATGGAAAAGCTGGAATCAGTGTATGTTCCGCATCCGGTGCTCGGGCATCACTAATGATCCATTGACCTGAGGGTCTGCGCCATATTACGCAGGTTCGTCATGTGATACCTGTCACTGTCCGAGTGTGCTCCCACTGAACACAATAGTTCAATCGAGTTGCCGGCACGTCTGCGGCAGGCTCTTGGGCAAAGGAGCACCATGGCGATCATCAACTCCGTGGACGGCACTATCACTCAAGAATATTCCGTTGACCAGCTTAAGAAGCAGGTTGCCCTGATGCGCGGCTACAACCTGGTCTCACTTTGTGCGGCAGGATCAGGTCACGCCGGCGGAACGCTTTCCATCATGGACATCACGGCGGCGCTGTACCTGCGCTGCGCCGATCATGACCCCAGGAATCCGAGCTGGGAGAATCGCGATCGCATCATCTGGTCAGCAGGGCACAAGGCACCCGCGTTGTATATGGGGCTGGCGTTCGCCGGATTCTTCGATGTTCACGATGTGATCACGCTCCGCAAGTTGTGGTCGCCATTCCAGGGACATCCTCACTGGCGGAAACTGCCCGGCGTAGAGTGTTCCACCGGTTCGCTGGGACAGGGGCTGAGCATCGCAGTCGGAGTAGCGCTTGCGCAGCGGCTGAACAACAGTTCCGCAAAAGTGTTCTGCATTATGGGCGATGGCGAGCAGCAGGAAGGCCAGATCTGGGAAGCGGCGATGGAAGCCGCGCATTACAAGCTCGACAACCTGGTGGGAATCATCGACGAGAACCATCTGCAGATCGATGGCCCTGTCTCCGAAGTAATGAACGTTGATCCGCTGGAAGAGAAGTATCGCAGCTTCGGCTGGGACGTGGTGCGGATCAACGGGCATGACATGCATCAAGTGGTCGACGCGCTCGATCTTGCGAAGAACCATCGCGGCGGCAGGCCGATCATGCTCATTTGCTACACCGTCAAAGGCAAAGGCGTGAGCTTTATGGAGAACGTGGCTGGCTGGCACGGCAAAGCTCCCAATCGCCAGGAACTCGATCTTGCTCTGGCGGAGCTGGGCGTAACAGCACAGATTCCCGTCGATGGGATGCTGCAGAAAGCGCGTGACTACCAGACGCAAGTTGAGACGAAGCTCGCGGCCAAGCTTCCGAGCTTCCGAAATGACTACTGGTGGAATCGGGGCAGCACGATGAAGGTTGAGATGAAGCCCACGCGAGTTGGCTTCGGAGAAGCACTGCGCGAAGGCGGCGACGATCCTCGCGTATGCTGCCTCGGACTCGATATCAGCGGCTCCATAACCATCAATGAGTTTTATGCGAAGAATCCGGAGCGCAAGCAGCGCTGGCTCAGCATGGGGATCGCGGAACAGTCAGCAACGGGCGTTGCTGCAGGACTGGCACGCGAAGGCAAGCTGCCGGTGTTCGGAACGTATGCTACGTTTGCCGCTGCTCGCAACCTCGACCAGATTCGCGTCTCCGTGTGTTACGGCAACTTCAACGTGATGATTGCTGGCGCGCATGGCGGAGTAAGCGTTGGTCCGGACGGGGCGACGCACCAGGCGCTTGAAGATTGCGCTGTAATGACCAGTCTCCCCAACATGACCGTTGTTGTGCCCGCAGATTCTGTCGAGACGAAGAAAGCCACGACTCATCTGCTCTTCGATCACGTGGGACCAAAGTACATCCGCTTTGCCCGCGAAGCGACGCCTATCGTCACCCGCGCAGACGCGCCATTCGTGATTGGCAAAGCCAACGTGCTGCGGCTGCGCCGCGAGATGGACAACATGATCGAGGGCTTTGAAACGCGCCTGGCACGCGACTACGCGACCGAGAACGAAGACCTCACCATCATCGCCTGTGGCCCGATGGTTCCTGAGGCCATGCGCGCAGCGTGGATCCTGAAGAACGAATTCGGCTACGAATCGCGCGTCATCAACATGCACACGCTCAAGCCGATTGACGAACACGCGATCATCCGCGCGGCGCAGGAAACAGGAATCATCGTCACGGCCGAAGAGCACCAGATTGGCGCGCTGGCATGGCGTGTGAGCGGTGTGATTACATCAGCCACGGAACTGTATGGCATCCCGATTCTCACCGGAGCGGTTGGCGTGAATGATCGCTTTGGCGACAGCGGCGCGCCGTGGGAGCTGATCAAAGAATTCGAGGTCAGCGCCGAACACATCGCTGCAAAAGCAAAAGAGTTGATGGAGGTCAAGCTGCGGACACGCCAGTTCAAGACGGCCGCACTGAATGTTCCGGAACTGGCGCTGGCTGCCGGCTGAAGCTCCGAAATTTTATGACGAACGGAGCTTCGCCGACCCGCTCAGTACTTTTTAGTCGCGGTTTCTTCCCAGAAGGAAACCGGTCACCAGTCCCACTGCGAATGCTCCGCCCGCGATGGACGCTACCATCGTGATTGGCCTGTTTTTGATCTGCTTGCGGGCATCATCCAGGCCGCCCTCGGCGGCAATGCGCGCGCGCCGCACGCTCCGCTCCACGTCCCGATAGGTATCGTCCCACTGCTCACGAACTTTTTCGGAAATTTCCTTCGCTTTGTCAGCGATGTCGCGAACCTGTTCTTTTGCACGTCCAAAACCTTCGCCTGCCATGATCTAGAAGTCCTCCTATTGCAAAGATCATGCCGCCGTAACCCGGCGAGCACCCGTTGATAAGATGCTTAAACTGCCGGCCCGCAGCAGCAATAAAACCCGGTACAGCAGTAAAAAGCCAGTCTATAAGTATGACAGATAAAGTCCCGTTGGTCTTCTCAGGCCACGTTTGCGGCGCACCGGGTGAATCCCGGGAAAAAAGTGCGCAATCACATTCACGATCAGTGAATTGGCTCAGTTAACGGCAGCCATGAACCGGCTTATCAGGTAGAAAAGCGAAGAGAGCGTAATAACGCCACCGCAGCCCCAGATAATCAGCTGGCGCATCTCCCGACGGCTGAGTGTGTGCCGCTTTGTTTCTCTGCTGCCCAATGGGCTCCTGTGGTCTACCCGGCAAGGCGACGGATCGCCGAATGAAGCAGATTCTATCGTTGGGCTCGTCTCCCCAGCGCAGAAGAACTGTTAAGAAGTGTGTTCCCATTTTGTCTGTTCCAGCGCGCGCTCTGCATATGCAACTCCCGCCAGCAGCCGTGACC
>DATAEJ010000044.1:0-53268 GCA_036258095.1 Candidatus Angelobacter sp.
CCTGCACCTTCCGCTGAACATCGAATACTCTGACCTGCGCGTGCACCAGTGCGAGTACCAGTCATCCTGCGCGACGGTGGTCATGCTTGACTGCTCGCACAGCATGATTCTCTACGGTGAAGACCGCTTCACCCCGGCCAAAAAAGTCGCCATGGCTCTCGGTCACCTGATCCGGACGCAATACCCTGGAGATTCGCTTTCTCTGGTGCTGTTTCACGATTCCGCCGAGGAAATGCCAATCAGTCAGCTCGCCCGTGTGAAGGTTGGCCCTTATTACACGAATACCCGTGAAGGTCTTCGCCTGGCCCAGCGTATCCTGCAGCGCCAGAAGAAGGACATGAAGCAGATCATCATGATCACTGACGGGAAGCCTTCCGCGCTCACGCTTGAAGACGGCAGGATTTACAAGAATGCCTTCGGTCTCGACCCGCTGGTCGTGAGCCAGACGCTCGAAGAAGTCTCGCGTTGCAAGCGTTCAGGGATCATGATCAACACCTTCATGCTCGCTTCAGACTTTGGGCTGGTGCAATTCGTGCAAAAGGTCACTGAGATGTGTCGTGGCAAGGCCTACTTCACCACCCCCCAGACCCTGGGCCAGTACCTGCTGATGGATTACATGTCGCGGAAGATGAAGACCATCCATTAATGGGTACGCGTACTCTCCACCAGTTCCTTCGCAATATCATTGGCCAGCGGCTTTCGGAATTTCCTGACCTTGTGTGGCTCCAGCACTCTGACCCGGCGCGCCGGAATCGTGACTGAGTCGATCTTCTCCAGCCGGCCGCCGCGGACTTCCACTTTAAACCGAAACCAGTCGGTCCGATAAAGACGGCCGGCGGAATAGAAGCTGGCGGAAACCGCAATCGGCCCCGACGAGTCCGAGCCCGTGACCTTGAGCACTTTCTCTCCCACATGGCAGCTGAAGGTCGTTCCACCTACGAGCGGGTCATTGAGGTACTGTTTCTCAAAATTCATTCCGCCCGAGACATTCCGGAACTGCACGATCTGCAGAAGCACCGAGGCCTTGGCAATGTTCGTGACCACCAGGCGGGCATCGCTTGCTGATGCGCGCTCCATGCGGATATGTAGCTCCGGCGCCCACTCGCGCTCGAACTGTTCGCGCGTGATCTCCAGCATGTGATCGGTCGTGCGTGCGTAGCGTAGTGTCGCCCGCGCCAGCACAATACTGAGGAAAGTCGTAACGATCGTGGCCAGCACGGGAACAAAATTCACCAGCAGGTCCCACCGGATGGCGTGGCCATGAAGATTCATCCGCTTCTCCCTTGCAAGAAGATGGAAAGATTGCGCTTTAAGCAGGGTCAATTGCCGTATAGCGTATCCGCAAGGCTGTGGACGGCCAAATGCGAATCGTCACGCAACTTTGGTAACTACAAGACTGCACGCAAAAGAGGGACCGCGATTGGCCCCTCTTTTCTGAAGAATGTACCGTTCTCTCTATCCCTGGCTCTTCACAGCCGCTTCCGCTGCCTGGAAGCCAATCTTGGAGTGCTGCCCGTCGCAAAATGGCTTGTTGGTGGAAGCTCCGCAGCGGCACAGCGCCACAGCCTGCTTGCCTGTCAAATCGTACTTGTTGCCGTCCGCATCGGTAAGATTCAGCTCATTGAGGTCGCCACTGACCACATAAGGGCCGTTCCTCTTCGCAAGGACATTGATTGCCATGATTCCTCCAGGGTAGTTTTACGTCGAAAGAAAACACTCTATATGCTTCTGCATGACAGGCGCAACCGCAGAGCTTTCCCGCTCAGCGCTTCTTAAATGCGACATTCACCAGCAGTTTATCGCCTTCAACGTCCACTACATTGCAGAAGGTGCGTTCACCCCGGCGGGTAAAGTCAAGCCCCACGCGGCTGCCGCCTACGCGAAGATTGCGCATCTGCAGGCTCTCCAGGAACTCGGGAAGCACGGGATTGATGATGTTCAGTTCACGACGATGCGCACTTGGACGGATGCCAAGGACGGATATCAGAAACAGGAAGACTGCACCGGAAGCCCAGGCCTGGGGCGAGCAGGAAACCGGATACTTCACCGGTTCATCGCGCTCGCGGCGCTCGATGCCGCAGAATAGCTCCGGAAGACGGTAGTCGCGAAAGTTGAGCGCTGCTTGAAAGAGCGCTGTGAAGATCTGGTTTGCAGGCTCGCGAAATTCATACAACGCCATGCCATGCGCGATCAAAGAGTTGTCATGAGGCCAGACCGAACCGCGATGATAGCTGAGCGGATTGAACACACGCTCTTCCTGCGACATGGTGCGCCAGCCCCAGCCTGAGAACATGCCCGGCCTCATGAACTGCTGTGTGACCGTCCGCGCGCGCTCCTGCGAAATCATCCGAGTGAATAACAGGTGTCCGGGATTGGATGAGATCACCTGGCACTGCCGCTTTCTCTCATCCAGTGCGAGAGCGTAGAAATTCTTCCCCGGCATCCAGAAGACCTTCTCGAATCGCCGCGCCATTTCTGCTGCTTCGCGTTTGAGGCGGTCGGCCAGTTTGATATCGCCAAAGCTGCGCATGAGCGATGCCATCCGGTACTTGGCCTCATAGACGTATCCCTGGACCTCGCAAAGAGCGATCGGCGATTTCGCGATCTCACCGTCGCGATGGAGGATGGCGTCCCATGAATCCTTCCAGCCCTGGTTCGCCAGTCCCTTCGGAGACCGTCGAGCATACTCCACAAACCCGTCCCCATCGAGATCTCCATAGTTCTCAATCCAGTCGATGGCGCGATACGCATGCGGCAACATGTCTTTTATCAGTTGCTCGTCTGCGGTCCAGTTCCATGTCTCGCTCAGCAGGATCAGCCAAAGCGGCGTCGCGTCAACCGATCCGTAGTACGGACCGAAGGGCATCTCGCCGGCACGCGTCATCTCGCCTTCGCGATACTCGTGCAAGATCTTGCCCGGCTCCTCGTCACGCCAGTCGTTTACTTCTTTTCCCTGAAAATTAGCGAGTACGCGCAACGTTTCCGCGGCCAGTTCTGGATTCAGGCACAGGGATTGATACGCAGCAATGATGGAGTCGCGGCCAAACATGGTTGCGAACCATGGAATTCCGGCGGCAATTACCCGTTCCCGGGCCTCGGGGATCTGCAATGCGTGAAAATCGCCTTTGCAGGTTCCGACCATGCTGTCAAAGATACGGTTGTTGGAAGTGAAATGGGTTGAACGAGACTCCCATGCGTTAAACGCATCGCGCCTGGACCGCAGCTGCTGGCCAAAATCGGGCCTGCCGCTTCGAGATTTCTTGCCTTCCACATGCGGCACGATCGTTGTCTGTATCTGGAATCGCTTGAAGGGCGGCAGCTTAAGTGTCCAGCATGCGACCATTTCCGGGATCTCAGCCGGCTGCGGCGACAGATGAATCTCCGTACTCCGCGATACGCCATCCCGACCCAGGTAGGGGAAAAGGATGGTATCTCCATGAACGATGGGTTTGTAATAATGTCCAAACTGCTGCCGTGCCACTCCGCGCACCTGGAAGACGTCCATGAAGTCGGCCTCATACGCCAACTCAATCCTAAGTTCAAGTTCATGGAAGTTGAAATTTTCAAACGTCAGGTAGTCGAACAGCGTGTCACTGCTCAAAAGCTGTTCCCTGCGGATGTGAACGGTATTCTCGGGAATTTCGTAGCTCTCGCGCAGCGTGCCCTGGCCGGTGGTGAGCTCGATTTGTGAAACGAAGGTCTGTTCCGTGCTGGAAGAGAGGACCACGGTGCGATATCCGCCCACGCGTAGTTCCATCCGGCTCAGGAAACGCATGTCATCGTGGAAGAACCCTACATCCGGAGCGCCCGGCGGCATGATGTCGCCACCCATGGTCGTGGATAGAAAGGTCTTCCCGTCAATGAGCGTGAGATTATTGACTTTGCGCGGCTCGGCGTTCTGGTACGCCACCCGCGGCTCCAGATAGGGCGAGGGTATCTCTACGAGTTCACTCTCCGGTATGACGACTTTCGCACTCATGCCGTTTGTGATGCAAAGATCTCTGACGGGGGCAGTCGCCCCCTTTTAGTCAAGCAACGACTCGATCGACTTCTGCCTCCGTGAGTCCCAGTAGCTCCGAATACAGCTCTATGTACTGCTCCACCATACGGTCCGAAGAAAAGTTCTCTTCCACGTAAGCCCGCACAGATTTCGGACAAAGGTGCAGGTCTCTCAAGCAATCCACAAGTTCCCCTGCGGACTTGCGAACGTGACCACTCACTCCCTCTTTGACTACTTCGGCAACGGAACCGCCGGGCAAGGCCAGCACCGGAGTGCCGCACGCCATCGACTCAATCATGACCAGCCCAAACGGTTCGTCCCATTGAATGGGGAACAGCATGGCCGTGGAGCCGCCCAGGAATGCATTCTTCTCTTCCAGGCCAACCTGACCTACATATTCAATGAACCTGCCGTCCACTTTAGGCTTGATCTGACGTTCCCAGTAGTCCCTGTACAGAGGTTGAATCTCGCCTGCAATCTTGAGCGGCATGCCTGATTTCTCCGCGATCTCAATCGCCAGATGCACGCCTTTGGATGGGGCGATTCGGCCAAGGAATGATACGTAGCCCTGCTTCTTGTCCTGCAGGAGATATTTCTCCATCTCGATCCCATGGTGGATCGTGCGTACGTTCGGCACTTTGAGACGGCTGCGCTGAAAATCACTGATCGTGACGAAGGCAACGTCCGGGAAACCCTCGTAAAACTTGTTGAGGGCCTCTTCATAAGCGTGATGGACCGTATAAATGACAGGCGCATTGCAAAGGTGCGACAGCGGCAGTCCTGCCGCATTGTTCAAGTGAATCAGGTCAGCCTCCGCCGCCTCCTTCACAGCCCAGGCGGCGTGGTTGAGTCCCTTCAGATTGGCCTCAGCCTCGCCACTCAGCGGCCACTCTTCCTTTTCATAAAACCACTTGAGCGGGACGGGTAAGGTGGACTCGCCATTGGTGTACAGCGTAAGCTCGACACCACGCTTGGACAATCCCATGGCCAGTTCACCTACAAACAGCTCTGTTCCACCATATTTTTTGGGAGGAACAGAAATGAATGGCGGGGCTACGAGGGCAATTCTCATCAGCGGATACTGCTGCCGGATGAGATGCGTAGGGCCGCCATGGCGTTATCTGCCGCGTCCCGACGCACGTTTACTGGTGCACTGAACCAGGGCGTTCAGCTCGCTAGAGTAACCTGCTGTTTATCTGCATCATTCCGGGCGTTTTCCACAGCCCTCTCGAATTCCTGTGCGCGTCGCTCATTCGTGTGATGAGTCAGAATTCGGTTCCTCGCCGCGTTCCCTATGTTCCGCAGAGCGTCGTCATCGTACGCCGTCAGGTAACCTACAACATCATCAGTACCTGTCGGCAACAGGATTTCCTTTCCCGGAGCGAAGAACATTTCCATACCCGGCCAGTTGTCTGAAACAATCGCTGCCCCGCACGCAGCGGCTTCGAACAGTCGGACTGAAGGCGAATAACCCGACATCACCATGTCCCGACGAGTCACATTCAGCGTCATCCTTGAGGAACTGTAGAACTCGGGATGGTATTCCGGATTCAGATGCATGATCCGCTTCACATTTCTGGGCCACCTGATCGATTCCGGATACTGCGGCCCGGCGACAATGAATTTTGCCTTGGGCACGCGCTCAGCTGGCCTGCACAACAACTCGTTTATTTTTGGCTGGCGGTCCGGAGCGTACGTGCCCATGTAACTCAAATCGCAGTCAAAGGCGCGATTTACCGGAAGCTGGCGATGTTTCTCCGGATCCACTGAACAATAAAGTGGCACGGCCTGTGGTGTACCGAACCTGTTCCTCAGCTCATCCAGGACAGGACCTCCGGTAAAGCTGAAGTAAACATCCAGCTCAGGAAGGTGACGCGCCAGCAGATAATCCGTCTTGCCCTGCTCGCGCAGGCCGCGCATCGTGATGGGCGTATCAATGTCATAGAAAACTCGCACGGGCGCGGGCGAGTCAAGCACCGTGTCCAGAGCAGCGATGCCGTCTGGAAAGTAGGAACCAACCATAGCTACATCCGTGTCGCGCAGCTCCTTCTTTGCCGCCGGTAGTACCTGTTTCCAGTCACGATAGAGGCGAACTTCACAATAATCCGGATTGGGCAGGTCGCGATTGTTCTCGTACCACTCCACATTGCGCTCGAAGAAGACAATCTTGTGACCACGGCGGTGCAACGCGCTGCAGAGGGCGCGAAACGTCGTGGCGTGGCCGTTGCCCCACGAGGAAGTTATGGACAATCCGAAAATCGTGATCTTCATTCCTGTCTCCCTAGGCCGCGACGGCCCGCAGGTCTTTCACAAGCGAACTGAACTCCTGCGCGCGCAGCTTGTAGGTGTGTTCACGCAACGCGCGTTGGCGCATTGCGGCGCCAATCTCTTTTGCCTGAGGCCGAGATACTCCCCGCAGGAAGTCGACTATCTGTTTCGCATCGCGCGCCACCAGGATTTCGCGTCCGGGCTCAAAAAACTTCTCCACACCGGGCCACGCATCTGTTACGACGCAGGCGCCGGCACCGGCGGCTTCAAATACCCGCGTCGGCGGAGAGAACCCGACCCCCGCCATTGAATCCCGATTGATGTTCAACACCATCCGCGCCGAGCAATTGACGCGATTATGGTCTGCGGTGCCCACATGTCCGATCCAGCGCACGTTTTTCGGTACCCTCTTGCCTCCCCAGCCCTCGCCGCCGAGGATGAATTTGAATTCCGGCGCCATCTGGGCTGCTGCCAGAAAGAGCTGCTCAACTCGCTTTTCGCGATCAGGCAATCGGTTCCCAACGAACACCATGTCACACTCAAGCTCCGGATCAGAGAAGACCGGGTGATGCGTGTCAGGATCCAGAGCGTTGTAAATCGGATGGCAGTTCGCCGCGCCCAGCCGCAGATAATGCTTTACCACCGCTGGACCGCCTCCGTAGGTGAAGATGAAGTCGTATTCGCGAATGTGATGAAAGAAGTGATCGTTCGGATCACTTTCCACACGAGCCAGGGTCGCTGGAGCGTCCACGTCCCAGAAGGCCACGCGTGTCATTCCCGTGCGGCAGTCCAGTACCGCCTCTTCCAGCAATTCATCGTGCACGCCCACGCCGCTATGCTTGATGACCAAGTCAGAATGACAAGCCTGTTTCAGCAACGAATAAAGCTCGTCGAGGTTGTGATAGATGATCGAGTTCACATAGGAGAAGTCGCCCTGATCACGGTTTTTCTGGCGATCGAATGCATCCGGTTCCGCAAATGTGATCTCGTGGCCCAGATCATGCAGCTGTTTGTAGATACCGCGATAGTAGGTTGCCGCGCCATTCCAGTAGGAAGAAGTAATGCTGGAGCCAAACACAAAGATGTTCACGATGCAATCTCCTCAACAATCGAAATCAACTGCCGGGCCCGGTGGGCGCAGGTGTGATGCTCGGAAATCGTCTTGCGGCCATGCTCTGCAAGCTGCTTCCTGGCCGCGGTATCGCGCAGCAGATGTTCCAGTTCCGCCTTCATTTGCTGCCCGTCCTTCACAATCAGGTAGTCCTCCCCTGGGTGAAACAGGTGCTCTTCATCTGTCCATGGCGAACAAACCAGGGGAATGCCGCACGCCATGGCTTCAAAGACGCGAATGGTAGGAATTCCGCTCAATCCGTTGGCATACTGCCGCCGTGGAACATGCACCGTCAGCGCACTGGAAGCGTACACTTCCGGTGAGAGGAGATTCGCCAAGTACCCGCGATATTCGATCCCCGCTGCCACCAGCTTTTGCACAGCATCTTCGGGGTAACGAACACCATGTACCACAACGTGCCGGTCTTTGAGATCGGCCGCCGGGCCAATGAGGAATTCCTCAAGTTCGCGCGTTCGCTCCTCGTCGCCCCAGTTTCCGACCCACACTAGGTCAATCTCCCGCTCGCGTTCCAGAGGCTTGAACTGCTGCACATCCGCTGCTTCGTGGAAGGTCCACGCACGCACGCCAAAGCCGTCGGCATAAATGCGCCGGATCGCTTCTCCGAAAGCGAGCACGCCGTCAAAAAGGTGGAGCGGAAATTTCAAAATTTCGCCGGCGGCCGTATATGCGCGGTGATGAGTGTCATGAAACAGTGCAATGAAGCCAATTTTCTGCTTGAGGGCAAGAATCCTGTTCGCGACTTGCGGCTGGTTCCACTCGTGCACCAGCACCAGATCAACTTCCTTCAACTCGGTTTCGAGGAACTTCTGGAACTCAGAGTCATTGGGTTTGTAGAAACGAATATCCAGCTCGAGATACGCAGCGCGAAAGCGATCAATGGAGTCAATCGCCTTCTCACCTTCGTTATTGACCAGATTCACCAGCGACCAGCTTCCCAGTTCCTCGTAACAACGCACTCTGTGCCCCATACGGACAAGTTCGCGCATCAGGCCGCGAAGGAAATGGGCGTTCCCATGGTTCCAGTCCGAGACCAGCGAGTGCGAGAACAGCGCGATGTTCAATGATGTGCTCATCAGGCCACCGCCGCCGTCGCGAACACGGCCCGATAAAGTTCGACGTATTCGTCCACCATGCGATCGGCGTTGTAGCGATCGCGGGCACGGTCGAAGGCCAGATCGGCATACTGCTGGCGAATTTCAGGATTGCTGATCACGCAGCTCAGCATCTCGCTCAGGGATCGAGCATCATTGTTATGGAAATAGAGCGCTGTATTGCCCCATATCTCACGGAAAGTCGGGATGTCGCTGGCAACAATTGCGCAGCCGGAGAGAGCCGCTTCCAGAGGCGCAAGGCCAAACGGCTCATACTGCGAGGTCGCAGCATAAACTGCCGCTTTCGAGAACGTTGCGGCAAGCGTGCGTTCATCCTGGAACGGCTCAAGATGCACGTTCGGCCGCACCTCCGCGAATTCCAAGGGTCGCCCCTGGAATTCCGGATGACGGTCTGCACCGATGATCCTCACCTGCGACGGCATTTCCTCGCGGAGAAGCAGAGAGGCATTCTTGGCTACATCCCATAGTCTTCCCACTGAAACAATTTCGTCCCGCGGGTGCATGCTCGGATGAAAAAGAGCTGGATTGCGGCCGTTGTAAACCACACTCGCATGCGGAAGTCTGCCGTAGTGGTGCGACAACTGCTCAATCATCCACTTTGACGGGGCCACCACGGCATCCGCCTGCTGCAACCCACGCGCGACTGCGGCGCGGTACCAGCAGAGCCACTCATTTTCTTCGGGCAGTTCACCGCGGACCGCCGTCGCCCAGCTCAGCACGTCGCTGTGTGCAACCACCAGCCGCGGAACGTCGCACGGCAGCGCTCCGTAGTAGAACTGACTGGAGTGCACCAGGTCTGGCTTGACTTCTCGCGACAGCTGGCAGAGAAACTCCGCCGAGGCGGCAAGGTCAGACGCCGAGTTCTGCATCCACTCGAGCTTGAATGCGGTTGGGCGGTAATCGAGATGGGGGAGATGCTCCATCCAGCGGCTCTGGGTTGCGCTGGGAATCTCTCCGAAACTGACGAGCGTAACACGTACACCCCGCCTTACCAATCCAGTTACCAGCTCGCGCGTGTACGTCCAGACACCACCGAGCGTATCAGCGGTGATTAATATTCGCATTCTCCAGTTCCTCGAGTGGGACTGGTTTCTGTTCCTGGATATCGCTATAACCCTTGTCGGCAAACGTGTTGGTATAGAAGTGATGCGCGCGCTCCCAGGCGTTGTCGTCCGGCGGAGCAGCAAACGTCTGCTGGTATAACGGGCTTCCCGGGAACGGAAACATAGGGACGGGTTCACTGACCCATACCCCTTGGCGCCTTAGATGCTCCTGCCAGCTCTGGATTTGCCCGCGGTCGTCTTTGTTGGTGAGGATCAAGTTCGCCTGGACCCATGGGATCCGCTTTCGGGCATAAATGAGCAATTCGCTGATCCGGTTCGTGTCAATTCTACAATTCTTATTCAGCTCTTCACGCCCTTCTTCCGTGATCGACTCGATGCCGCATTCCATTGAGATACAGTGGGCTCGCCCCAGCAGGTCAAGGGTTTGCTCATTCCAAAGATCGATGCGGGTCTGGAAACCGATCTTGACCGGGCGCTCGGCAATTCCTTCCAGCAGCTTCAGTACATTCTTTCCCACGCCGAAAATTTCATCGATGAAGTAGATGTACTGCACACCGCGCGATACCAGGGTATCCACTTCCTCGAGCAGTGCATCCACGCTGCGTTCGCGGAACTTGTTTCGGAAAAGCGTCTTGTTGCAAAACGTGCATGCCCACGGACATCCACGGGCAAACTCCAGTTCGGCGCCGAGCCCCTGATCCTCGGTAAAAACGTGATGGCGATGATGATGCGTTTCCACGTTGTAGTCTCGAAAATCGAGCGGGCCGAGCGCCTTCATGTCAGTTACACCAAACGTGGCGCTGATGTGCTCGCGGCCTTCCTGGCGATAGCAGCAACCCGTGATCTCCGACCAAGGCCGGTCCGCGAGTTGGTGAATGAGTTGATCAGGCTCACCCCGGAAAGCAACGTCACAGCCGGTTTTGCGCAGTGTTGCCGAAGGCGTGGCCGAAGCATGGGGACCGATCACCACCTTAACAGCCGCTGTTTGCAACCCTCGCAGCCACTCCATGGGCACGCGAAGCTCGGGCGGCGGACAACGCCAGAACAGATAGGAAGGTGCGGTCGGTACAACCACAAATTGCGGCTGAAAAGCGTCAACGCGACGCCTCGTTTCTGCAAGCGAGAGATTGTCAGTTTGAGCATCCACCAGCAGGGCTTCATGTCCCGCGGCCCCGGCCTGGCGCGCGGCAAACATCAGCTCAAGCGGAACGTGCGGGTCCTGGCAGCCAAAATAAGTTGATCCCTTGAAGTCCCAGTTCGGATTGACGAGAGCAAATCTCATCCTGCCCTCCCAGAGATCTCCGTTGCGAGAGCGAACACATTGCCTGAAGCGGGAGTTGATCGGAGTTCAAGTGCCTTTTTGTTCTCTTCCCAGAACTTTTGAATCAGGTCGAGCGTCTGCCTGACGCTGTATTCAGGTTTCCATCCAGTGTCGCGATGCAAACGGCTGTAATCCGTAACGTAGACGGGCTGATCACCAGGGCGGACCGCATCCCGGTCATATTCCATCTCTACCCCGGTCCTTCTTTCGATTTCCTCCATCAACTCGAGAAGCGAGATGGTGTTCTCAATGCCGCCCCCCACGTTGTAGATCTGGCCGGCGGTGACCGAGAGGTTCTGACGAACCAGCTCAAACGCACGAATCAGGTCCTTCACGCACAGAACATCGCGAACCTGACAGCCAGTTCCGTAGATCACCACCGGCTGGCGCCGCAAGGCCGAGTAGAGAAAATGCGCAACCCAGCCCTGATCTTCGGTGCCGAACTGTCGCGGGCCGGCAATGCAGGACATGCGGAAGACTACCGCGGGAAGCCCATAGATACGGGCATAGTCACGCACGTACTGGTCCGAAGCGCCTTTTGAACATCCGTAAGGCGAGTGGAAATCCAGCGGTTGTGATTCGGAAACGCCTCGGTGCCCAGGGTAGAGGTATCGCTCTTGTTTGCGTACTGGCTCCCCGAGCCCGAGGTCGCCATAAACTTTATTTGTCGAAGTAAAAAGCAGGAACGGATGATTGCCGGACTTTCGAGCTGCCTCTAGAACATTGAACGTACCGCAAAGATTGATCTCAAAATCGGTCCGCGGGTCACGTACAGAGGTAGTTACAGCTACCTGGGCCGCGAAGTGATAGATTTCGGTTGCATCACCCAGGGCGCGCTCTACCAGCCTGGGGTCGCGCACGTCACCGATGGTCACACGCAGGCGGCCGGAATTTCCAGCTGCTTTCCTGAGCCATTCAAGGTTCAAGTGCACGCCACCACGGGTCAGATTGTCAAAGACGTGTACCTTCGCGTCTGTATTCGTCAACAACTGGTGTGCCAGATTCGATCCTATGAATCCGGCGCCCCCGAAAATCAGAACGGAACGGTTCTCCTTATGGTTCATCTCCTGCCACACTCCCCACAACTACAAAATTCGTGCTGCTCAGGCTGTAAGTCCAAAGTTACTCAGCTGTGCAACCGCCTCGGCGGCACGATCTTCGGGCTGCTGTGAACGTAGCCAACCCACCAACTCCTTTACTCCTTCACTGAAGCGGACGCGCGGTTCGTATCCGAGCTGTTTGCGCGCGAGTGAGATATCCGCAAAGCAGTGCCGGATGTCGCCTGCCCGGTATTTTCCGGTCAGTTCTACGGGGACCTTGCTGTTCAGCGCTTCGCCCAGTGCACTCCCCACCTCTGAGATCGTGATGGGCTCGCCCGACCCGATGTTTAGCGCCATTCCATCCGCACCGGAACTCTCCATCGCCAGCAAGTTCGCCTGAACCACATCGTGAACGCTGACGAAGTCGCGCATCTGCCTGCCGTCTTCGAACACCAGAGGCGATTTCCCGTTCAGTAGCCGCGACGCGAAGATGGCGGCCACTCCTGTGTACGGGTTGGAAAGCGCCTGGCGCGAACCGTAAATATTGAAGTAGCGGAGCGCGACTACCGGCAGCCCGTAAGTACGCCCAAAAAGGAGAGACATCTCTTCCTGGTCTTTCTTAGACAGTGCATAGATCGAGCTGCACTGAAGAGGTTTATTCTCACTCGTCGGGATGGGCGTGAGTACCTCTCCACAGTTCGGGCAGGTCACCTCCCATTTTTTTTCTTTGAGCTGCACATTCCTGCGCAAACCAGGAGCCACTTCGCCACACTGCGCGCACAAATAATTTCCTTCCCCGTAAATCGACATGGAAGAAGCCAGCACCAGCTTTTCCACGCGGTCACGCCGGTTCAACAATTCCTGCAACAGAACTGCTGTACCCTGCGTATTCACCCCCATGTAATGCGAAATCTCATACATGGACTGGCCCACACCCACCGCTGCCGCCAGGTGAAATACAATTTCAATCCCATCCATCGCGCGATGAACGGAATCGGCGTCCAGCATGGAGCCGCGCACGAGTTCAGCCTCACTGGAGAGATAGCCCGGAACACCGTCGCCATGCACCTGCTGGGTCAGGTTATCGAACACCCGCACGTTGTGCCCTGCTTCAAGCAGCGCATCCACAAGATGAGACCCGACAAATCCCGCTCCGCCCGTTATGAGGATGTCTTTCGCCATTGTGCTATTCAGCTCCTATAAGCGCTTCATTGTTTCTGGTTGCCACTTCCCCCCTTGGTGTCGCCACGTACTTTCTAGCCGCCCAGGCTGCGAATTCCGCAAACTCCTCCGAACGCCTGGGCGGGCTGGTGTAATGCGGCGCTACGCCCATGTGCTCGGGAGTAAAACAAAGTGTCAGGGTCGTGTTGAACGGCTCCAGCGCTTCCATCTGGTGATCGAACCAGGCTTCGGCATTGGGCCGGAAGGAATCTGCCCAGCTGATGCCCGTACGGAGGTACCTCACGCCTAGCTTTTTGAGCCACTCCACCGCCAGATCCAGACGATGATCTTCGAAGTGGAACCACTGGCAAATTCCCATCCCGTCCGGGAATGCTTCCGTTGCTGGTTTGGGCGAGCCGTCTTCACGAATCAATCCCATGTAGTAATGGCGGTAGTAAGCGCTACCCTCAGCTTCTTTGTGCCTGGTTGTCGCCGTCCAGGTGGCCGGCAGGTCCATGAGGCTGTACCAGTGCACCCGGTCGACAATCGGTAATAGAAGCTCTGCCGTACGCTGGAGCCCGAAGACCTGAACTTCTTCGGCTCCAAATGAGGAGACTCCGGCTTCGGAAACCCAGATTGGCTTTTTCGTCACGTTCCGGATTTCCTGGATCTTTTTGGGCCATTCATTGATCTGCCAATGGTTCCAGTCCAGCGGGAAGCCATGCACTGCAATGATGTCCACGGCGTCCAGCACTCCATGCGATCCCATAAGCTCGATGAAATGAGGATCGATCGGAGAGATCCCTCCCAGAACCAGCGGCACATCAGCACATTCCTGGCGGATCGCCCGGCATGCCGCGATAACCATGTCCGCAAACATTTTCCAGTCGGGATCAATCTTGAAGTCCCAATGGGAAAGGTTATTGGGTTCATTCCAAAGCATTACTGCTTCAACCATTCATCACCTTTTTGAGAAGCCGGCTATAGCGTTCCCGCGAGTTCGTGGTCCAGCAAAAACTTCCCATCGCGAATTACATTGGCAGGACGGCAGATCCATGTCTCTGGCTCGGGGTGCTGTTCCAGCTCAAGACCCGAGCTGCGCAACATAGCCTCCATGGCGCCGTGGTTCGGAATCCACCAGTTGGTCGGATCACCGGCGTAGCATTTCTCAATGAAGTACATGCATGGAAAATCCGGGTTCTGGAAGATCTCTTTATTCCAGAAGTGGTAGTCACCCTTTACTTCCGGGCTGGTGAGCGAGCCCCGGATCATCGTTTGGAAGATCATTCTGCGCTTCACCTTCTTGATCACGCGATCCAAGGCAAAAAGGGGATAGCGCAGGTGATAGAAAACACCCATGAAAAGAACGTAGTCGAACTGCCCCGGAATCTGGTCCACGTCATATACCGAGCACTTTTGGAACTCAATATCTAGTTCCAGAACCTCTGCTACAAAGCGCGCCTGGTTCAGGTACCGCTCGTCTACGTCAACACCGAGCACTCGTTCAGCTCCACGTCGCTTAAGTTCGACGGAGTAGAAGCCGGCGTTGCAGCCGATATCGAGGACGCTGGCCCCGGTCAGGTCTTGCGGGATGCACGGTGCGATTGACTTCCATTTCACTCTTGGAAAGTCGCCGAGGAAATGGCCGGGGGCGGTAGGTACACCATGCAGGTCGATGTTGTGAAACCAGTCCCCCATCTCTGAGATCCGTCGCATGAGATCGGTGGGGACGTTCCGATTTTCATCGTGGATTACGTTGGTCTGTGTAGTAGCCATTCGAAACCAAATTGTTGTGATTGTTCCACAGCGGAGTGGACGTACAAACCTTTAGAGTCCACGCTTCGTACTTAGGATGTCTTACGGCGAGAATCAGTTCCGAGCGAAGCGCAGGTCTAATGTCGCAACTTGACGCACAACCTTTAGCCTGTCGCGTTGCCAAAAATCGGGAGGATTTGAACAGAGATCAAGCGCTGAATTGCGAGGCTATACCGCTCTTCGTCCGGTCACCAGGTTGATCACCAAAACGATCAGCGCGATAACGAGCAGCAGGTGAATGAGGGAGCCTGCAACGTGAAACCCCCAACCGAGAAGCCAGAGGATTAAAAGGATGGCAAATATGGTCCACAACATGAGAGCACCTGCTTTCCAGATTCAGAATCTGAGAAGCAGGCACTCTGAGACGAGTTGTCTCAATCAGCCGAAATCTTCCTTACGGTTACGCACCGGAAGCCTGGTTCTCTTCGGCCGGAGCAGGCCAATGGTCGGTGATCCCGTATTCCTTCAGTTTGCGATATAGAGTTGTCTTGCCGATCCCAAGAAGCCGGGCTGTCATGATTTTGTCCCCGTGAAGTTGTTCCAACGTGCTTAGAATCGCCTGCCTCTCAAGTTCAGCGAGCGGCACGATTGAGCCCCTCCGAATCCCGCCTGTCCCTTTCGAGTAAGTACTTCCAGCTCTCACCTCTGGGGGGAATGCATCGACGGCCAGGCAAGAGATCGGGCTTACGGCAACTGCGCTTTCCAGGCAATTCTCAAGTTCACGAACATTCCCGGGCCAGTCATAGGCGATGAGCGTTTTCATGGCTTCAGGGGCAAGTGCGAACTGAGTTCTCTTGGCCGATGAAAGGCGCTGCAGAACAAATTCCGCGAGTAGCTGAATGTCTTCTTTGCGCTCGCGTAGAGGCGGGAGCCGCAATGTCACCACGTTCAGGCGAAAGAAGAGGTCACGCCGGAACGAACCTTGCTGAACGGCGGCTTCGATATCAGTATCGGCAGCTGCGATGACCCGGAAGTCGCATGCAATTCCCTTGGTTCCACCAAGCGGACGGACTGCATGCTCCTGAAGCGCCCGAACCAACTTTCCCTGCACCTCGGCTGGAAGCTCGGACACATGGTCGAGGAACAAAGTTCCCCCGTTGGCCAGCAGCAGAGCGCCGTCACGAGGGCGGATTGAGCCCGGCAAAGCACCCCGCGCATGGCCGAACAATTCTGATTCCGCTGTTGCCGAAGTAAGTGACTTGCAATCCACGGTAACAAAGGGAAGTGGCTTGGCCTCGCCGTTGTTGTGGATGGCCCGGGCAAGCTTCTCCTTCCCGGTACCGCTTTCACCCAGAATCATCACAGGGTGCCGGCTCGATGAGACGCGCGTAATCATGCGATAGAGCTTCTGCATTTCTGCTGATATCCCGACCAGCCCGAGAAATCCGGGATCAGCCTTCAGACGCTCGCGCGCGTCACGCTCCTTCCGCGAGGCCTCTAATTTCTCCGCGGCTCGGTCCACAATCAACTGAAGCTCATCTTTCAGGACGGGCTTTCGAAGGAACTGGTGCGCCCCCGCTTTCAGAGCGGCGAGGACCGAGTCAACCGTCGCGTCGGCACTCACCGCAATGATCTCTGTTTCTGGAAAACACTCACGGATCCTGGAAACCAACCCCACCCCTTCTCCGGCCGCAATCGCCGGATTCAAAAGCATCAAATCCACTGGCCGGCTCGCGAGCGTGCGCATGGCAGAGGGTTCGTTGTCCACACAGGTGACTGTGCAGCCCAGGCTTTGGCCGACTTCGCGCGCCGACTCACGCCAGCTACGATCGTCGTCAAGAACCAAGAGATTGCACTTTAGCGAAGGGAGCTGATTCTGACTTACAAATGCCTGCATTGCGCCTGACATAAAACTCCTGCGTATCCGAAAACCCTGGATGTGCCGCCGCGCGGGCCGGCCTGCCCACTGATCAGCGGTCATTGGCGGTAGCTCTTCAGAGAACCATTGAAGTACGTGCCCGCAGGTTTATCTAAGTAGCCGGTCACCGTACGGCCGTGAAGTGACCGGGCTGACGTTTCCCAACCAGCATGGTGGGCAGCTTGTGTATCAGCGCCGCATTGAGCATTGACGCCATATCGCAATCCGCGCCGGCTCAACTGAGATGATGTCCGCACGCGCGCCCGTGTGTTGAGAACTTAAATTAAGACTTTGCTCTCGCAACATTTGATAAAAATAATTTCCGGTTCCGGAACATAAAGACCATGTCCCTGCCGGACAACCGCATTCTGTCCTCTTGGGCAAGTACGCGAAAGATAGTTCCCTCATGCCGACTTGACGGATGCCGAACGCACAAGGTACCTTCGCCCAATCACAGCCAAAGCACTTTTTGGGAGCCAAATTTGCCTGCTCATCGTCTGATCACATTCACCACCGACTTCGGCGTGGCGGAACACTACGTCGGTGCGATGAAGGGAGTGATTCACAGCATCCACCCCACTGCGCAGATTGTTGACATCACTAACTCGGTCCAGAGCTTTGACATACTCGATGGCGCACTCGCCATCTCTCAGGCGTACAGCTATTTCCCCAAAGACACAATTCACGTCGTGGTAGTGGATCCTGGCGTCGGCGGTGCGAGACGACCAATCATTGCCACCGCAGGACAGTATCTTTTCGTGGCTCCAGACAATGGTGTGCTGTCTTTGGTCTACGAGCGCGAGGAGCGGGTGATGGTAAGGCACATAACGTCAGAGCATTACTTTCACCAGCCGGTAAGCAATACCTTTCATGGCCGGGATATCTTCGCCCCTGTCGCGGCATACCTGAGCAAAGGTGTTGATGCCGGGAAGTTCGGGGAGGAGATTTCCGATTACACGCGCTTTGCTGCGCCACGCCCCAAGCCGCTATCAGCGAATGCGTGGAAAGGTGTGGTCTTGAAGACCGACAAATTCGGCAATCTGATCACGAATATAACTCCCAAGGACGTTCCTCAGCTGTTTGATGAACCTGCAATGTCCTTCAAAATCAATATTGGCAAGGCAGAAGTAACCAAACTCCAGCCCAGTTACTCTGCTGGAGCGCAGGGTGAATTGTTCGCCATCCTGGGAAGTACCGGGTTCCTGGAGATCTCTGCCAACAAGGCGCCCGCCTCGCGACTTGCCGGCGCAGACAAAGGCAGCGAGATTACGCTCGCGCTCGAGTGATCCGGCGTTGACGGTGCCCGGGTGCACGGGGCCAGTTGCCGAATCCCGCTATACTGGTTCCGCGATGTTTCAGCTGCTCAGATTTTTCTGGAATGCTACTCGAGGCCATCATTTGGCACCTTGGCGGAGCCCGTATCTCCGCTGGCGAATGGAAACCTACTCCGGCCTCAAGATGGACAAAATCGGTTTTTTCGAATTCTGGGCATTTTTGTTCAAAGAACGCAAGCAGCTAAACCGGTTTCTCCACTGGACCGCTGAGATGGAGAACTATGCTCGACCCAAGCCCAAGAACCCTTAGTGGCTCGCCATAACGAACGTCTCTGGCGACTCTCTCCGCGGTGCTTCTTCTTTTCATCTAAAATCACCCGTTGTTGTAAGGAGGATCTATGCCGATCCAGACCAGGCGGCTTGGACGATCGCCGCTCGAAGTCTCTCCAATTTGCTTTGGTGGAAACATCTTCGGCTGGACAGTAGACGAAGCGACGTCATTCACGTTGCTGGATGCATTCGTGGGGGCGGGCTTCAACTTCATCGACACTGCTGACAGCTATTCCACCTGGGCGCCAGGCAACAATGGCGGCGAATCTGAAGCCATCATCGGCAAATGGGTGAAGGCCAGACGGAACCGGGATCGGGTAATTATCGCGACGAAAGTAGGTTCTGAAGTCGCCGGCAGAAAAGGACTGTCCCGAGCCTACATTCTGAATGAAGTCGAGGAAT
Source organism: Candidatus Angelobacter sp. (assembly GCA_036258095.1). Classification (GTDB taxonomy): domain Bacteria; phylum Acidobacteriota; class Terriglobia; order Terriglobales; family Acidobacteriaceae; genus Angelobacter. The sequence goes on from DATAEJ010000044.1 coordinate 18,778, forward strand.
CCTTAAGCAGATTGAAGACGGACTATATTGATCTTTATCAGTCGCATCGCGACGATCCCTCAACTCCAATCGAGGAGACCCTGAGCGCCTATGACGAGTTGGTGAAGCAAGGGAAAGTCAGGGTGATCGGCGCTTCCAATTTCACGCCCGAGCGGCTCAGCGATTCGTTGTCCGCGAGTCGCCGGCTCGGTTACCCGCGGTACGAGTCTCTGCAACCCAACTACAACTTGTACGATCGAGCTGAATACGAGACGAAATTGGAGCCCACATGCCAAAAGGAAGGTTTGGGAGTGATTCCATACTTCTCGCTGGCCAGCGGATTCCTGACGGGCAAGTACCGCGCGCAAGCTGATATTGAGCGGAGTGCTCGTGGAAAGTTTGTACAGAAGTACCTGAACGAACGCGGACTCGGGATATTGCAGGCGCTCGACGGGGTAGCAAAGGCGTTTAATGCGACGCCGGCTCGCGTCGCACTTGCGTGGCTGCTGGCGCGCCATTCGATCACCGCGCCCATAGTGAGCGCCACCAGTCTGGAACAGATGCGCGAACTGTTTCAATCGGCGAACCTGGAGCTTGATCGGCCGTCGATCGAGTTGCTGAATGATGCGAGCGCGTTTGACGAGCAGAAGGCCGCGTGATCGCAGGTCAGATTTCGTATTTCTTCAGCAGGTGACGGAACGAACGATAGGAAACTTTCAGCAGCTCTGCTGCACGAGTTTGCACTCCGCCGGATTGCTGAAGCGCCTGTTCGATCAATGAGCGCTCAATTTCCTCGACATATTTTTCAAAATCCAGGCCGTCGGAAGGCACGTTCGGATGACTATTGGACGCGGCAGCCGCGGCGCGTGCTCGCGGGCGCTCGGGGTCGAGTTCCACGTGGAGCTCGGTTGAGGTCTCCAGCGCCACCGCACGCTCAATCGTGTTCTCCAACTGGCGAACATTGCCAGGCCAGTCGTACACACGCAACGCGGCGAGCGCCCCCGAATCAACATGCATGATGCTCTTCTGGGCTGCGGAAGCATATTTCTTCAAGAAATGGCTGGCAAGAAGCTCGATATCCTCCCGCCGGTCCCGCAGAGGCGGTACATTGATCGGAATTACGCTCACACGATAGAAAAGATCTTCCCGGAATGTTCCGTTTGCCACCATCTCTCGCAGGTCTTTATTCGTTGCTGCAATGACGCGCACGTCGATCGCGGATTCCTGGGTACCTCCAATCGGGCGCAAGCTGCGTTCCTGAAGCACGCGCAAGAGCTTTACCTGCATGCTCACGCTCATCTCGCTGATTTCATCAAGGAAGATAGTGCCTTCGTTGGCGACTTCGAATAATCCGCGCTTGTTCTGGGTGGCTCCGGTGAAGGCCCCCTTCACGTAGCCGAACAATTCACTCTCCAGCAAAGTTTCGGGAAAGGCACCGCAATTGATCGAGACAAACGGCGCGTTCGCGCGTGGCGAGCACGCATGCACTGCACGAGCGACCAGTTCCTTACCAGTACCGCTCTCGCCATAGATCAGAACGGTGCTGCCGGTAGGCGCGACGGTACGGATCGTCGACTTCAGCTTCTCAATCGCGGGACTAGTGCCAATGATGCTGTCCAGGGAATTGCGGCTGGCGGCATCGCGTTTCAATGCGAAGTTCTGCCGGCGAAGCGTCAGGGTTTCCAGCGCCCTGCCCACCGCAACCTTGACTTCTTCCACCAGTCCGGGCCCTTTGTGAATGTAGTCGTAAGCGCCGCCTTTGACGGCCTGCACCGCAGCTTCATAATCTTCGACTGCAGTAATCAGGATCACCGAGGTCTCAGGCGAGGATTGGTTGGCAAAATGCAAGACTTCAATGCCGTCAGTCTGCGGCATCTTGATATCGGTGATCAGAACTTCGTAATGCGCTGAGCTCAGCTTCTTTTTGGCTGCGTCTCCGCCACCCACGGTCTCGACGCGATGTCCCTCTTTGCGCAGGGAAATGTCCAGCATTTCGCAAATCGAGCGCTGGTCATCACAGACGAGAATGCTAGCCATGTGACACCTCCGCTCTCGCGGGCTCCAGAGTTTCGCCCTCAGCCGCCCGCGCATGCAGGAGTTCCAGAACAAATTCTGCCCCGGTTCCCGGGTTTGAGCGCGCACTGATCCTGGCGCCATGCGCCTGCACGATTTGATAAACGATTGCGAGTCCCAGTCCGGTGCCGCCTTCAAATTGCGACTGGAAGGGCTCAAAAATTTTGTCGAGCATATTGGTGGGGATTCCGGCACCAGTGTCACGCACGCTTATGTGAATGAAATCGTCCTTCAGATGTACACCGACCGTCAGCGTGCCTTTTTGCTCCATCGCGCGAACAGCATTTTCAAACAGGTTCCAGAACACCTGTTTCATCCGGTCTGGATCCACTGCTGCATACGCATGTTCCAGGCGATAGTCGCGGACGATCTTCAGATCACTGGAATGAGAACGGTTCTCGAGCAGCACCAGCGCGTCTTCAATAAGCGATAACAGGTCCATGCGGCTGAATTTGTAGCTCTTCTCACGCGAATAAACGAGAAAGTCTGAAATGATGGAATTCAGCCGGGTAGATTCACGGGTAATAATGTCCACCAGCGTTCGCTGGTCCTCATTGAACGGTGAAATGTGCGCCAGCATTTTGATTGAGCCGGCGATTGACGCCAGTGGGTTTCTGATCTCGTGAGCAATGCCGGCAGCCAGCCGTCCGACGGCCGCGAGACGATCACGCATCACCACTTCGCGTTCCAGCCTGCGCAGCTCCGTCCGATCTTCAAACGTGTACACGTACCCGATCACGCCATGGCCGGGGACGGTCAGAGGGGTAACACTGATTCCAAAAGTCTTCTCTTTACCTCCCGGTGTGAGGCCGCGCACCTCGCCGTTCAGGCTGCTTCCTTCCACCGTGGGCAGGCGATCGAGAAAGAGTTCCGACACAAAGCGGCCAAAAACGGCTGACGCGGTCCGTTCCAGCAGCTTCTGTCCGGGAGAGTTCAGCAGCGTGATGCGCCCTTCCATGTCCGTGGTGATAAGACCGCTGCGGATCGAGTGCACCACGTTCTCATGCAAGGCCTGAAGGCTCAGAAGCTCCCCGCTCTTATCCTGGAGTTCGCGACCGGCCTGGCGCAGCTTGGCGGAAAGTGCGCTGGAAAGATGGGCGACTGCCAGATACGCGAACAAGTTGATCAGGATTACGGCAAGAAGCGATTTCGCGTCAGCCTTTGGCGAAGCCTGGAAAGAAGGGATCCTTTCGAAATAGGAAAGCTCCAGAACGCCGCCAAACAGGATGAACGAAACAGCGGCGGTCAGGTACGCCCAGTAGCGCGGCAGGAGCACGCTGGCAACGATGATCACCAGCGGGTACAGGAAGTTGAAGAACGTATCGATCCCGCCCGTTGTCCAGATTACCGCGGTGACAAAGGCGAGATCCGTGAATATCTGCGTGATCGCCTGGGCGCGATACTCTTCCCAGAGAGAACCAAGCACAATAAAGAAAACGGAAACGGTGTACCAGACCAGGACGACCGTGATAAACAGCCGGACGGGAACATTGTTCGGGGTGAGGTTGACGATCAGCAGCTCAACCGCGAGCAAAAACGAAATGATAATGATGCGGACCTTGACCAGCCATGCCAGCCAGGCCCGCTCATTGAATTTAGATTCCGCCATTCCCGTTTCTTCTTCGTCTGCCGAAACAGACACCGGCATCCTTCATCAGGAGAGTTTCGAAATCATGGAGAAGAGCGGCAGGTACAGGGAGATTACGATCCCGCCTACCACCACACCCAGGACACCGATAATCAGGGGTTCCATCAACGTGAGGAGGTTCTTGGTGGCTGCGTCCACCTCGTCCTCATAGAAGTCGGCGATCTTCTGCAACATGGCGTCCATGGCGCCCGTGGCTTCGCCCACGCCGATCATCTGCGTAACCATGTTCGGGAACACACCGCTTTCCTTCAGCGGATCAACGATGGTTCGACCTTCTTCCACCGCCTTGCGCACTTTCAATAGCGCATCCTCTAGAACGGCGTTGCCTGAAGTCCTTGCAGTAATGGCCAGGCCTTCCAGAATCGGCACGCCGGAGGTGATGAGAGTTCCAAGAGTACGCGTAAAGCGTGCCACGGCAATCTTCCTGAGCACCTCACCCAAAACTGGCAGGTTCAACAGGAACTTGTCCGTTGCGTAACGGCCCCTGGGATCCTTGCGGATCTGGCGAATGCCGAGGAAAATGATGACCAGTAAAGCTGCCAGTACCCACCACCAGTTTTTGATCAGGTTGCTCATCCCGATAACAATGCGTGTCGGGAGCGGAAGATCAACGTTCATACTGGCGAACATGTTGGCGAAGATGGGCACCACAAACCGAAGCAGTGCGCCCACGACCAGAGTTGCGATGCCTACCACCGAACAGGGGTAGATCAATGCCGACTTGACCGCCGATTTGAGCTTGACGTTCTTTTCAACATAGAGCGCCAGACGCTGGAGAATGGTGTCCAGGATACCGCCCGCTTCGCCGGCCTCGATCATATTTGTAGTGAGGTCGTCGAAGATCTTGGGGTATTGGCGCATCGCGTTCGAGAGCGTTGAACCGCCTTCCACGCTCTGCCGTACTCCGGTGAGGCACTTCTGAAAAAACAGGTTCTCCTGGTTGGCAGCAAGAATTTCGAGACACTGCACGAGTGGCAGGCCCGCGTCGATCATCACCGAGAACTGCCGGAAGAATACGGCCAGATCCTTGATTGGGACCTTGCCCGTGCCCAGTTTGGGCAGCGCGAACTCCTTGCCTTTTTCCTTGATCGCACCCGGGGTGATGCGTTCACGACGCAGCTGCATGGTGACAGCTGCCTTGCTGTCACCGAGCCGCTCACCGGAGATGCGCTTTCCCTGCGCGTCAGTCCCTGTAAATGTAAAAACCGGCATACCGAAGACTCCTCTCGTACTTGTTGCCTACCAACATCCGGAGTTCAGATCTTCTATCTAAGTTGCTACCGTCGTACCGGGGCCGCAGTCGCTTTCGCTGCAATTACGCCACGATTGATGATGTCCTGCAATTCATCTGGCATTGAGGAGCGCTGCAATGCCGTTTCGAGCGTGATCTGCCGCTGGAAATAAAGGGTCGCCAGCGACTGGTTGAACGTCTGCATGCCAAAGCGGTCCTGGCCGGATTGCATCGCCGAATAAATCTGGTGAATCTTGTCTTCGCGGATCAGGTTACGCACGGCTGCGTTCGGCACCAGGATTTCCATTGCCATGACGCGGCCATTCCCCCCAACCCGCGGCAGCAATGCCTGACACATGATGCCTTCCAACACCAGCGAGAGCTGGGCACGGATCTGCGACTGCTGGTGCGACGGAAAGACATCAATGATACGGTTGATCGTGGATGCCGCCGAGTTGGTGTGCAGAGTGCCGAATGTAAGGTGACCTGTTTCGGCGATCCGCAGCGCTGATTCAATGGTTTCCAGGTCGCGCATTTCGCCGATCAGCACAACGTCGGGATCTTCGCGCAGCGCGGCGCGCAGGGCGTCGGTGAATGACTTGGTATCCGAATGCACTTCGCGCTGGTTCACCAGGCAACTCTTGTTCTGGTGGACGAATTCGATTGGGTCTTCAATCGTAATGATATGGTCGTGCCGCTCGGAGTTGACCTTGTCCAGCATTGCCGCCAGCGTAGTGGATTTGCCGGAACCGGTTGGACCGGTGACGAGCACAAGGCCGCGAGGCTTCTCGCAAAGCTTACCCACGATCGCGGGCAGGTTCAGCTGCTGGAAGGTCTTGATCTCAAATGGAATCACGCGGTACACGGCGCCGACGGCGCCACGCTGGTTAAAGCAGTTGCCGCGGAAGCGGGCCAGCCCTTTCAGGCCGAACGAGAAGTCGAGTTCAAGGGTCTCTTCAAAACGATGCTTCTGCGCATCGGTGAGTACGCTGTACGCCAGCTGTTTCGTTTCTGACGGGGTCAGCGGAGGCATGTCCAGCGGTTGAAGATGTCCGTGCACGCGCACCTGTGGCGGTGAGTTGGTAGTGATGTGCAAGTCACTACCGCTCATGTCCAGCATCTTCTTCAGCAGATCACTTAACGTAATGTTCATCTGGCCCCTCGTCCCTCAATTCATTTTGCCGCCCGAGTGATTCGGCGGACAGCCACACCCAATCAATATCTAGTGGATCGTTTCGCGCGCCACTTCTTCGAGAGTAGTCACGCCCTCTTTCACCTTGATAAGTCCGCTGCGGCGGAGCGTGATCATGCCGCGCTCAATGGCCTTTTTCTTCAACTCAACCGCTGAGGCACCGATAAGAATCAGTTCACGGATTTCGTCATCAATCACCATCACCTCATAGAGACCCGCGCGTCCCTTGTATCCGGTCCCGTTGCAGTTGGTGCAACCACGCCCCTTGAAGATCTTCGCCGTCCTGGCCTCTTCCGGGGTGAAGCCGGCTTCAATTTTGGCCTGCGGAGGCAACGGCACCTCCTCGCGGCATTCAGCGCAGATGCGGCGCACGAGTCGCTGTGCGCAGATCAGGTGCACGGCGGTGGCAACCAGAAATGGCTCGATGCCCATGTTCATCAGGCGGCTGATCGTCTCAGGAGCACCGTTGGTGTGAAGCGTGGAGAGCACCAGGTGGCCGGTAAGAGCGGCCTTGATGGCGATCTCGGCGGTTTCAAAATCTCGAATTTCGCCCACCAGGATCACGTTCGGGTCCTGACGAAGGAAGGCGCGCAGCGCGGCCGCAAAATTCAGCCCGATGGATTCCTTCATCTGCACCTGGTTCACGCCGTGGAGCTGAAATTCAACGGGATCTTCGGCCGTCATGATGTTGGTATCCGGCTTGTTCAGCAGCGACACCGAAGAATAAAGAGTGTTTGTCTTGCCCGATCCCGTGGGGCCTGTAACCAACACCATGCCGTAGGGTTTCAACACCGCGTGCTGGAACTTTTCCAGCGACTCCGACTCAAAGCCGAGCTTCGTCATGTCGAGGCGGAGGTTCTCCTTGTCGAGAAGACGAAGAACAACTTTTTCGCCCCACAGCGTCGGGAGAGAATTGACGCGAAAATCCAGCTGCTTTTTCTTGCCGCTCAACTGCATCTTGAGCATGATGCGGCCGTCCTGCGGCAGTCGCTTTTCGCTGATGTCCATCTTCGCCATGATCTTAATGCGCGAAGTGATGGCATCCTTCAGCTTCATCGGAGGCGACATGATGTTCTGCAGCACGCCATCGATGCGGAACCGCACCCGGTATTCCTTCTCATAGGGCTCAATATGGATGTCGCTGGCGCCCTTCTTCACGGCATCACTCAGGATAATGTTCACCAGCTTGACAATCGGGGCTTCATCTGCGGATTTTTCCAGTTCGGCAAGGTCAAGTTCGTCCTGCTCGGCTTGCAGCTCAACGTCGGCCTCCTCACCCATGGCGGCGAGAAGCTCATCCACGTTCTCCCCTGCACCTGAACTGCCGTAAGCCTTATCGATCGCCTCCATGATCGCCGACTCGGAAGCCACCACCGGCTCAATGTTGAAGCCGGTCATGAACTTGATGTCATCCATCGCGAACACATTGGTGGGATCCACCATGGCGATGGTCAGCGATGCACCCACCCGGCTCAGCGGCAGGATCTGGTAACGCTTGGCGGTGTCTTCCGGAATCAGCTTTACGACGGAAGCATCAATTTCAAAATATTGCAGGTTGATGGCCGGAACGCCGTATTGGCGGGAGAGGAAGTTCGTTACCTCTTCATCGCTTACAAAACCCAGCTGCACCAGCATTGATCCCAGCCGGGCATTCGGTCCGGACTCGCGCTGCGCGCGCAACGCCTTATCAAGCTGCTCCGTGGTGATGATCTTCTCTCGAACCAGAAGATCGCCGAGCCGTTGGGTCATATTGCTTTGCTGGTCCTGGCGTGAATTTGACTCAAGAGTGCTTTACGACCGGCTGTGGGGGAACAGCTTTCTCGTAGAAAGAAACGTGAGTATCGCGATTGTGGGCTGGGTGACAGAAATTGTCAATCAGCCGTTCCCCCCTAAGGTTCATGCACTTGCGGGTGACAAATTTTGGCTAGGAATGGTCTGGAAGCATCCGGGAACAAAGCGCTTTTGCGCACATAGGCGGGGAGGTCTTACCGGCCAATGAACCTGGGACGCTTACCGCAGTGCTCCGTATTTTCTGAGGATCTGGACTGTTTTGTCGATGGGAAGAGCCTCGACCGTGTGTCCCTGACCCACAGTTGTGGTGGCGCGGAAAAGCGAGTTGTAAATGGCCTCTTCAGTAGCTTCAATGGATCCGAGGAAGAGGGGCGACATCGCGTCGTTCGTTAGGACTTCAATCTGGCGTGTAGGAGCTGAATTATCCGTACGAATTCTCACCTGCGACGCCGTCGAGAAGGCTATGGCGTAATCCCCGCTTCCATTGGTCGCCGCGCTTCCGGTCCGTCCCAGTCCGAGCATTGCTCGGGCCGCGAGCCGCTTGAGATTTCGGGCACCGAGCGGGGCGTCCGTGGCGATCACGATCATCACAGAGCCGTTTGCGCGGTCGGTTCCTGAACCCTTCCGGTTTAGTTCATCGCGCAGGTAATACTGGCCAAGCGCCTGGCCTACCGGCGCACCGGCAATGGTAAGCACACCGCCGAAGTTCGTCTGGACCAACACACCTACTGTGTATCCACCGAGGCTCGCAGGGAGACGTCGAGACGCCGTTCCGATGCCGCCTTTCCAGCCAAATGCGACGGTTCCGGCGCCTGCTCCAACACAACCCTCCTCAACCGGCCCACCTTTTGCGTTCTTGATGGCCGCGAACACGTCTTCCGGAGTAATGTGGCGGCCGCGAATGTCACTCAGATATCCATCGTTGGTCTCGCCCACGAGTGGATTGATGGAGAGGACCTTTTCGTTTCCAGGCAGGGCCAGCATGTAAGTGATCACGGCATCAGCTACCCTTGGCACACTCAAGGTGGAGGTAAGGAGGATCGGCGTTTCAATTTCGCCAAGTTCTTCCACCTGGGTGGAACCGGCGAGTTTGCCGAAGGCGTTACCCACGAACACCGCGCCCGGAACTTTGTCGCGAAAGAGATTGCCGGGATGGGGCAACACAGCGGTGACGCCAGTATGAACATCGGTGCCACGATTGATCGTCGTTTGCCCGACCTGGACGCCGGCTACATCCGTGATCGCATTGAGTGGACCTGGCGGCAGGACACCGATCTTCAGCTTCAGGTCGGATGCGCGAGGTCGCGGGCTGTCACCTGGCTGTTGAGCGTTAGCGGACGTGAGCGCGAGCAGGAGGAGAGCAACTGTCGTCTTTGCTTGTAAGGGCATGCTCAGCTTAAATAACAACGGTCTCCTGATACTCACCGAAAACGGCACGCATCGCGTCAGAGATTTCGCCGATGGTACAGCAACTTTCTACAGCGTGAATAATCGGCGGCATCAGGTTCGCGCCCGAGCGCGCGGCTTCTTCCACGCCCTGAATGGCCTGCTGCCAGACGCCCTTGTTGCGCCTGGCCCGAAGTGCCCTGAGCCGTTCAACCTGTTTGCGTTCAAGAGCTTCATCAACGCGGAAAACCGGCACCGACCGCTCGCCTTCCGTCTGGAAGCGGTTCACGCCTACCACTACCTGCTCCAGGCGATCGATGGCCTGCTGGCAATCGTACGCGGCGTTCTGGATTTCCTGCTGAACATAGCCCTGCTCAATCGCCTTGAGCGTTCCCCCGAGAGCTTCAATTTTCTCGATGTAAGCCATCGCGTGCCGCTCGATCTCATTCGTCATGGATTCAATGAAGTACGACCCAGCCAGGGGATCGATCGTGTTGGGGACGCCCGTTTCATAGCCAATGACCTGCTGGGTTCGCAGCGCAATCCTGGCAGATTCCTCTGTCGGCAGGCCGAGCGCTTCGTCGAAGGAGTTCGTGTGAAGGGATTGCGTTCCGCCCAGTACCGCCGCCAGTGCCTGAAGGGCTGTGCGAACAATGTTGTTCTCAGGCTGTTGTGCCGTAAGGGTGGAGCCGGCCGTCTGGGTGTGGAAACGCAACATCAGCGAGCGTGGATTACGGGCGTGAAAACGGTCCTGCATGATTCGCGCCCAGAGGCGGCGCGCAGCACGGAATTTGGCAACTTCTTCCAGAAAATCGTTATGTGAATTGAAGAAGAACGACAGACGCGGTCCGAACTTGTCTACATCCAGGCCAGCACTAATTGCGGCTTCCACGTAAGCAATGGCATTTGCCAGCGTGAACGCGACTTCCTGAACTGCGGTGCAGCCGGCTTCACGCATGTGATAGCCGGAGATAGAAATCGTGTTCCACTCCGGGACTTCGTCGTTTGCAAAGGCGAACATGTCCGTAATTATGCGCATCGCCTGCTTCGGAGGATAAATGTACGTGCCGCGGGCGATGTACTCCTTCAGGACGTCATTCTGCACGGTCCCACTGAGTTTTCTGATATCCGCCTTGTGCCGCTTAGCCACGGCGACGTACAACGCGAGAAGAATCGAGGCCGTGGCATTGATCGTCATGGAAGTGGAAATCTTTTCGAGGTTGATGCCGTCGAAAAGGCGCTCCATGTCCTCGATTGAGTCAATCGCAACGCCGACTTTTCCGACTTCGCCCAGAGACATTGGGTGGTCGGAGTCCATACCAATCTGGGTGGGAAGGTCGAAGGCAACGGAAAGCCCCGTGGTGCCGTGGCTCAGCAGGTACTTATAACGTTTGTTGGATTCTTCGGCATCACCCATGCCGGCGTACTGCCGCATGGTCCAGAGGCGGCCACGGTACATCGTAGGCTGCACGCCACGGGTGTACGGGAACTCGCCCGGGTAACCGACCTCGCGGTTGTAATCCCAATCGTGGAGATCTGCGGGGGTATAGAGCGGATGAGTGTTGATGGTCTTGATCTGCCCGGGCTCGATCTCTGTTTTGGTGTGGTCCGCCATCCTCAGCTCCACGCGCCGGCCACTCGGGTCAGCTCAGTTTCTATTAGATATCTGCCGAGCTGCCTTTGTTCTAGCCGGAGCAGCTGACGCGCCAATTTCATTTGCGCATGCGTTTCGATTTTACAAAGGAGAGAATGGTGAAATACGTGAATACGACCGTGAATACCGCGAACGTCAGAGCACGTTTGTGATCAGCAAAGTGGTTGGCGTGATACTCCTTGAAGAGCCCCGAGGCGTATCTAAAAGCAAGTAAAGCACATAGAAGGCCCGTGATCTCCAGCCACAAGGCATAGCCAGTCTTCGCGATGGCGATGACCATGGTCCTGGCGCCGGCGAAAATCGCTCCCCAGAGCTTGTCTTTTTTGGGCGCAGCCTTGGTGATGGGAGCTTTAACGGTGGAAATCTCAGGCATTGCGGCTATTGTAGCCCGATTTTCCTCCCCTACGGACTAAAGATCGAACAGGCTCGGCGAGACGTGCATCCAAATATTAGGAAGTGAGGGAGTTGCAGGTGAACACTCGGCTGAAGAAACTGATGAAAGAGCTCGGAGACGCGATCAATGGAACACTCTCCGAGTCCGAGCAGATCGCGCAGGTAATCTCAAGGATCAAGGAAGAAGGTTATGACATCTTTCTTGTCCTGGAGGCGACCATCGGCTTCAACCATCGCGAGGAGGAAACGGCCAATCCCTCGCCTGAGCTGGTAGGCTCCCGGCGCAAGAGTGCTGACCCGCAGTTCTCGATTACTGCCCACGATGTGCGCTTTCTGAAATCGCTTCGCATCAGTGTTGATGACGCTGCCTAACGCGGCGTCATCCGCTCGATGCGCGGTCATTATCTAGCGATAAAACAACCGGATTCGGCTGCACCTCTGCTCTCGCTCATTTCTGTTAGCATTAACAGTCGTACCTTTTTTCCGGCCCCTGCATCTACCTGCAAGGCAACAAAAACTTTCACCCTGTGGCCTGCTTATGAAAGAAACACTCGGAGTACTGCTTGCGGGCGGCGCTGGTGAGCGCCTTTATCCGCTTACACGCGATCGGGCCAAGCCGGCCGTGAACTTTGGCGGAAATTACCGCATTATTGACGTCACTCTGTCCAACTGCATCAATTCTGACCTTCGTCGCGTATACATCCTTACGCAGTACAAAGCGCTTTCGCTGAACCGCCACATCCGTGAAGGCTGGAGTTCGGTGGTTGCCCGCGAACTGGGCGAATTCATTGAAATCCTGCCGCCGATGAAGCGCGTAAGTGAAAACTGGTACCTGGGCACGGCCGACGCGGTTTATCAGAACATTTACTCCATCGGGTCCGAGCAGCCGAAGCGGGTGCTGATCCTTTCCGGCGATCACATCTACAAGATGAATTACCAGCTCATGCTGGACCAGCATATCGCCGCCGGGGCTGACGTGACGCTGGCCACGATCCTGATCGATCCGAGCGAAACCTACCGCTTCGGCGTGGTGGATGTGAGCCGCGATGGCCGAGTGATCGGATTTGAGGAGAAGCCCAAAGTCACAAAGTTGCGCGCACCGTCGAACCCTGAAATGGTTTCGGGCTCGATGGGAGTGTACGTCTTTAACACAGACGTGCTCCTGCCTGTGCTGCTCAAGGACGCCGAAGATCCGGACTCATCTCACGATTTCGGCAAGGACATCCTTCCGAAGATTCTTGATCAGTACAAGCTGTATGCCTTCAACTTTGTTGACGAAAACAAGAAAGAAGCGCTGTACTGGCGCGATGTGGGAACAATCGAGGCTTATTACGAGGCCAATATGGACCTGGTGTCAGTCTCGCCGGTGTTCAATCTTTACGACAAGCACTGGCCGATCCGCACCCACCAGCGGCAGTACCCGCCGGCCAAGTTTGTGTTCGGCGAGCCGGGGAGAACCGGGATGGCGGTGGACTCCATCGTCTGCCCGGGGTGCATCATCTCCGGCGGGCTTGTGCGGCGCAGCGTACTCTCACCTGACGTTCGCGTGAATTCCTACGCCGACGTAGACTCAAGCATCATCTTTTCTCACGTCAACATCGGGCGACATTGCCGGATCCGAAATGCGATCATCGATCGCGACGTGCATATTCCGGAAGGAACGGTAATCGGCTACGACACAGACGAAGATGCGAAGAATTATGTGGTCACCGAGACAGGTATCACAGTGGTGACGCGCGATTACTCGCTGTTTGAGAGCCCCGTGGCGGTGGATTACTTCACGTCAGAATAAGGCAACAACTTGCCTGTCCCTGACCTTTGGGTGAGGGATTTTCGTCGAGACACAACTTCCTGCGTAGTGAACTCTTCCAAATTTCCATTAGCCCAATTCTGTCTGAGAGAACCTATGCCCACTCTGACCAAGAACTCTGTCCTGATTGATCCCCGAGAAGCAGGAAGTAAGCCGCCCTATGAGAGCAACAGTCAGCCGATGCCCGGTTCTGAAAAGCAGATGCGGCCAAAGGCGGATCATGGAGAACAAAGCTACAAAGGAAGCGGCAAGCTGCAGGGGACAGCCGCACTGATCACGGGAGCCGACAGCGGGATTGGGCGCGCAGTGGCTCTGGCATTCGCGCGAGAAGGCGCAGACGTACTGATTTCGTACCTCAATGAGCACGATGACGCAGAAGAGACGGCGCGCTGGGTCCGAGAAGCCGGACGAAAAGCGATTACGGTGCCGGGAGACATCACCTCCCGGGATCACTGCGAACAACTGGTTGCCCGAGCGATGATAGAATTCGGCAAGCTCGACATTCTGGTGAGCAATGCCGCGTTTCAAACGGTTCATGAACAAGTGGACGAGTGGAGCCCGGAAGAGTTTGATCGCACTTACCAGACGAACGTCTACGCAATGTTTTATCTCTGCCGAGCGGCGTTGCCGAAAATGCCTGCTGGCGGATCAATCGTGGCGACCACTTCGATTCAGGCGTTCCAGCCCGCAGGTCAGCTTCTCGCTTATTCCTCAACCAAGGGCGCTATTCGGACGTTTGTGCAGGCCCTTGCAGAGCTTGCGATCAAGAACGGCGTTCGCGTGAATGCGGTTGCGCCTGGACCGGTGTGGACTCCGCTCATTCCTTCCACCATGCCTTCCGGCAAGGTGAAAGAATTCGGGAAACAGACGCTGATCGGCCGTGCGGCGCAGCCTGCAGAACTTGCGCCCGCGTTCGTCTTCCTGGCCTCGAATGACGCCCGTTACATTACCGGCTCAGTAGTTGACGTAACCGGAGGGGAGCAGGTCCCATAGAACACATTCGTGCTGAGGTCAGCATCTCACCATCGACGGACTCCTGGAGAAACCTATATGCCGATCATCCGAACCTGCAATCAGTGTGGCCAGAAAAATCGTATTCCAACGTCTCATCTGGCCGATACCGGCCAGTGCGGCGCGTGCAAGTCCGAGCTTCCGGCAGCAGGTGAGCCGCTTGCGGTAGATGAACCTGAGTTCAATGACATCATTCAGAACGCGCGCGTTCCCGTTCTGGTGGATTTCTGGGCAGCGTGGTGCGGGCCCTGCCGAATGGCGGCGCCTGAAGTAGCGACCACGGCAGCGAACATGGCGGGCAAGGCCGTGGTGCTGAAAGTGGACACGGAGCGCAACCAGCAACTCGCGGCTCGGCTCAATATCCGCGGCATTCCGTATTTCGCGGTGTTCTTCGGGGGAAAAGCCGTGGTGCAGCAGGCGGGAGTGGTGGATCACCATCAAATGGAGCGCTGGCTTACGTCAGCAATTGTTGCTGCCGCTTGATGCGCACGCAAGTCTTGTGACAACCTCCTGACGAAGGCGCATCGTAGGGAGCCCGCGTAGGCATCGTACTCAGTGTGAACGAGCGCCTTCGCTCTTACCTGATACTTCTGACAGTCATCGTTGGCCTGATCGTGGCCTGGCTCCTCCGCGAGGTGGTTCTACTCATATACCTCTCAGTCATCTTCGCCGTGATCTTCACGCCAGTGGTGAAGTTTTTCGAAAAAATAAAGGTCGGACGCTGGTCGCCGGGACGTGGCGCCGCAATCCTGATTGTGCTGGCGATTGTCGCCGTGGCCATGACGATATTCATAGTGGTCGGGCTTCCACCTGTTCTGAGCGACTCTCAGGATCTTGCCGCTCATCTGCCGGAGCGAATCCGTCAACTTCAGGACAGGCTTTACGATCTGCCGTTCGGACACTTCGTGGCGTCAAAAATCAATGCGGGTTCACTGGAGAAATACACGACAGAAGCGATTGCGAACGTTTTCTCGGTGTTCAAAGGTGTCGCAGGCGGGATCACCGCCTTTCTCACCTTCGCGTTGCTGACTGCCTACTTCATTCTGGACGGGCAGCGGAGTTTTGACTGGATCCTGTCCATGGTTCCGGCCCGAAATCGCACCCGACTGGCCGCAACGCTCAGCAGAGCAGCCGCGCGCGCACAACGCTGGTTGACTGGACAGTTTCTGCTGATGCTGATTCTCGGAGGCAGCAGCGCCATCGTCTTCGGCCTGCTCGGGGTTCGATATTTCTATGCACTCGCGCTTTTTGCCGGATTGGCAAACTTTGTGCCTATTCTGGGCCCAATCGCCACCGTGATAATTGCCGGATTGGTTGCACTGCTGGATTCACCCATGAAACTGCTGGGGGTCGTCATCTTTTATGCCGTCTATCAGCAGGTGGAGAACGCCTTTCTCACACCGCGGATCATGAAAAGCTCAGTTGAACTGCCGCCCGTAGCGGTTGTGCTTGCACTCGCCATCGGTGGAGCAGCGGCAGGAGTTGCGGGCGCCATGGTTGCTGTGCCCACCGCCGCTATTTTCGCCACTCTTGCTGATGAATACCTGGTCCGCAGGGACCCCAAAACACCGCAGAAGATGCAGGCCGCCTGACGCACATTTTCAGCGATTCTGGTAATTTCTTTACTAGTCTTCGCGGGGAGGGGGCATGGGTAAGAAGCTGCGTTCACTACCACCGGCACAGGCCATCGCAATTCTGGCATTTCTTCTTTTTTGTATCTGTACCGTGGCCCAGAGCCATATCTCGCCGCCCGGAAACGACAAGCCCAAAAAATTCCCTATGAAACCACCAGCAGCTCGTACGGAAACTGTTGTCGACGACTACCACGGGCACAAAGTTGCCGATCCATACCGCTGGCTCGAAAATGCAGGGTCACCGGAAACGCAAAAATTCGTGGAGGAGCAGAACGCCTACACGGAGCGCGTGCTCGAAAATGCTCCGGTTGACAAGAACCCGCTGCGCTCAAGAATCGAGCAGCTTCTGACGATAGGACGCGTGGATCCACCGAGACCGGCCGGGAACTACTATTTCTATACCCGGCGTGACGGCCGGCAGAACCAGCCGGTGCTATACGTGCGTGAGGGGCTGAACGGCAAAGACAAAATCTTGCTCGATGTAAACGCGCTTGCACCGGATGGAACTATCGCGCTTGACTGGTTCTTTCCGACGGATGACGGCAAGTATCTGGCCTACGGCACGTCACCGAATGGCTCGGAAATCAGCACGCTGGAGATTCTGGAGACGGCCACCGGAAAGCATTTGCCGGAGAAGATTGGCCGCACGCGAGCAGCGAGCGTGGCCTGGCTGCCGGACAATTCCGGCTTCTACTACACACGCTATCCACGCCCAGGCGATGTGCCGGCCGGACAAGAGATGTACAACCGGCATGTCTTCTTTCACCAACTTGGGAAGGCCGACAACGCAGATGGCCTGAAAGATCCGCAGGTCTTCCCTGTTGCTGGCGAAACGGTGGATCCGCAGAGCTGGCCCAACGTGCGCTTATCGAACGACGCCAAATGCCTGATCGTGAAGTTGGAGGAGGGCTGGGCAAAGTCCGAGTTGTTCGTGAAAAACCTGGCTGATCCCGGCTCACCGCTGATTAAGATCACCGGCGGCAAGGAATTTCTGTATGAGGCTGACGCCTACAACGGCCGGCTCTACATCACCACGAACGAAGACGCTCCGCGCTTCCGGGTAATGGAAGCCGATTGTGCGCATCCAGAGCGCGCCAACTGGCGCGAGATTGTTCCACAGACAGATGCTGTATTGGAGGAAGCTCCGATCGTCGGTGGCCGGCTCTTTCTTCGTTACACGCGGAACGCCGTCTCGGAGCTCAGGATTGCCGACCTCGAGGGCAAGCACATTGCCGATGTGCCTATGCCTACGCTGGGCAGCATTTACGCATTAGGTGGCGACCGCGACAGCAAAGAGGGATTCATGGGCTTCACCTCGTATGCCGTTCCCACGACGGTGTACCACGTGACCCTGGACGGCAAGGTTTCCCCATGGGCACGCGTGGATTCTCCAGTTGACCCTGACCGTTATGAAGTGAAGCAGGTCTGGTTCAAGTCGAAAGACGGCACACGCGTTCCCATGTTCCTGGTGAGCAAAAAAGGATTCGCGAAAAGCGGCAAGGCGCCGACGCTGCTTTCCGGGTATGGCGGATTCAATATCGGGCGGCTTCCGGTTTTCGATCGCAATGCGATGCTGGTTTTGCTCGAACACGGCGGCATTTATGCCGATGTACAGCTTCGGGGTGGAAACGAGTTTGGCGAAGAGTGGCATAAAGCGGGCATGCTGGAGAAGAAGCAGAACGTCTTTGACGATTTCATTGCAGCTGGAGAGTACCTGACGACGGAGAAGTACACCGACAAGGAACATCTTGCGATCCAGGGCGGCAGCAATGGCGGGCTCCTGATGGGCGCGGCCCTAACCCAGCGTCCAGATCTGTTCCGCGCCGTGATTTGTCAGGTGCCGCTGCTCGATATGCTTCGCTACCAGAATTTCCAGATCGCCAAGCTGTGGATCCCGGAGTACGGGTCGGCAGAGAATGCTGCGCAGTTCAAATACATTTACGCCTACTCGCCGTACCAGCACATCAAGAAAGGAACGACTTACCCCGCCACCTTCTTTATGACGGCCGATAGCGACACGCGGGTTGATCCCATGCATGCCAAGAAAATGACCGCACTCCTGCAGGCGCAGGCTGCCAACGGCCCTGATCGTCCAATTCTCCTCCGCGTGGATACGAAAGCCGGGCACGGCGTAGGCAAGCCAATCGCGAAGCTGGTAGAAGACAACGTTGAGCTTTGGACCTTTCTCTTCTGGCAGCTGGGCGTGAAGTGATCTGACCGGCGCTGTTTGTCAAAGCGGAAAGGAGCTGCCATTTCGCAGCTCCTTTTCACCTTAACCATCTGGGAAGAATTTCCTAACTGATGTTCACAGGCTGAGCCAGGCGGAAACCAAGGCGGCGCTCCGCTGCAAAACCGACGTCCTTCTTTCCGGTCGCGTAAGCGGCGCCTGTTCCTCCGCCGGCGCCAATCAGTGAACCAATGGCCGCGCCTTTTCCGCCACCCGCAAGGCCGCCAATCAGCGCTCCGCCAGCTGCGCCTCCACCGATGAAGGCGAGGTTACGTTTTTTGTAGCTCCCGCCGGTTACAGACACGCTGTTTGTCTCCAGCGGAATCGATTTTCCATTCACGGAAATCGACAACAAAGCAATCCTGAGATATCCAGCGTTGTGCAGGCGTCCGGACTCGTGCGCCGCAACCACTTTCCCACGCACCGCAGAACCCTGGGGAGCGACGGTCTTGCCATCGATCACCAACGGCTCGTCGAGCGTGGCGTTGAACACCTGCCCTGCCTGTGCGGTCGAGCTGGAGAGCGACTCGTTCAAGCGCACGTAAATGGGGGTTTTCGCCGGAACCACGAGCGGTTTGCTCTCGGCGAACGGAGCCTGCGATTGCGGTTCTGCAGCATTTGCAGGGTTGTCCTTAACCGCAGTGTTTCCTGCAGGCTGGGCACCGACGCCACTGCAGCCGGCCAGGAGAACGGTAAACAGTATCGTACTCAGAACTATTGAAGCAGCTTTCATACATCGACTCCGAACAGAGGGGGAACACTGCTCAGAAGATTGGAGTGCAAGAACGCTGCCATCCTAAGCAGCTGATTTTGAGAGACTTGGAAACACGAAAGGACGCCGGCGGTGTGTACTTTTTACCAGCCGGAGAGTGAGCTTAGCGGCTGCCCGCCCCACTTGCCTGCACAGCTGCGGTGGGCCCGTCATGTTGAAGAATAATGCCGTCAAAGGGAGTAGAAGCAACCAGCCTCCCGCCCGCGGGTGTTACCTGCCGGACCAACCATCCCGCGTTGATGGGAGACCACGAGCGCCCATTGTCGGTACTTTCGAAAACGTTCATTGACGCCGCGCCAGTAGCCAGGATTCGCTGGTTCTCCTCGTCAAATTGCAATCCCGTAACGTTGGAGAGGCGAAGGGATGTCACCCGCTTCCATGTATCGCCAACATCGCTGCTGCGAAATACGCCTTCGCGTGCTGCCAGCCAGATGGTTCCTGAAGAATCAACGTAAATGGCGTTGATCATGAAGTCGGGATCGAGCGGCCTGGGGGTGAGCCAGCTCTCACCGGCATTCACCGAAACCGCGATTGCATTCCTGCCTGCAACCACAACCATCCGGTCGGCCGCGGCGAGGCTGCCGGCATACTTGATCGATGGCAAGTTTTGTTTGCGCCAGGTCTTTCCCGAGTCAGAACTCTCAAAAACTCCTGCCGAGGTAGCAGCGAACCAGGACTTCCCTGCGAATTCAAGGCCGTTCACGCGCGCAGAAAGTTCTCGAGTGATCACCTTCGTGGTGGTTCCCTTTCCGCCTGGTAAGGTCTCCGCGATTTCTTCTTCGGCGGTGTTCAGCGAGAGCCATTGCACGGCATCTTTATTCAGCTGGAAAATTCCCCGATCAGTACCTGCGATGAGAGAGCCATCCGGCGCACGCCGCAGTACCAGAACATCGCGTCCTTCGAGTCCATCACTGATCTGCGTCCAAGAATGCCCCGCATCTCGCGATGAGAATACGCCTCCGAACTCCTTGTCATTCAACAAGCCAACATAGAGCAGAGATGGATCGCGTGTATCGACGAGCAATGCCGATACCTGGCGGTGCGTAAACCCATGGTTCGAAGCGGAGAAAGTTGATGCAGCATCGTTGCTCGCCAGCACGCCTGCGCGATCCGTCGCCAGCAGGACATGTTCCGAGCGGCGAGGATCAATCATTACATCATTGACGATCAGGTTTGCTCCGGTCATCCGTTTCCAGGTTGAGCCTGAATCGGTCGATTTCCAAAGGCCCTCGGTGGTTCCCGCGAAAACAATCCTGTGGTCGTTTGGGTCGATACGCAGCATGCGAGTGCGGCGAGCGGAATATGGAATGCCCTGAATCTTTCGGAACAGTTCACCCGCATTTTCGCTGCGGTATATCCCGGAACAGGCACTGATGTAGACAACGGAGGTATTCTGCGGATCTATCAAAATCGTGAATACATCTGAATCATCAATTACGCCTTTTTTTATGCTGTGCCAATTTTTTCCGCCATCATCGGTCTTCCATGGCAGGTGCCAGGTGCCTGCGTAGATCACATCAGGGTCCACTGGATCGACAGCAATCGACTCCACGTTTTTGATCTCTGCATGATGCTCGGGCGAAATGCGCTCCCATGACTCGCCGCCATTGCGCGTGCGGAAGATGCCATCCAGGGCTCCAGCTACCAGTGTGTTCGGATCGCCTGGGGCCATTGCCAGCGCGCGTACAGACTTGCCGTGCATCTCAGCAAACAGGTCCCAGGTTTTTCCGCCGTCGCGCGTGTAGTAGATGTCACCGTCACTGTTCGGCGCCTGAGCATTCCAGGCAGCAACATAAATGCGTCTGGGATTCAGGGGATCAATAAGAATGTGATCCAGCACCATCTCGGCGGAATTACCAAGCCGGGCAAATCGTGACCACGAACTGCCGCCATCCGACGACTGGTAGAGCCGGCCGGCACTGGTGCCAAGAAGCATCTTTTCAGGATCTTTAGGATCAAACGCAAGACTTCTAACCGACCCGCCCTCTGGCCCGACCGGCTGCCATTGCTGTCCAAACAGAGTTGACGCCGCCGCAAGGGAGACGAAAATGGCAAACCATCGCGGAATGGAAAGATACCGAAACATGCTGAAAACGAACCCTTTAGCAGAATTGTACTTTGAGAGTGCCACGCCGATTTTGCACCAACAAGTTACCAAGGGCCAAGTGACGCTTTTGGGACAAAAAGAAAAGCGCGGCACGCGGCCGCGCTTCTCGATCAGAAAACTCGGTTACCGACTCTGAACCAAAGGTGAGCCGGCAACTACGACAATGATTTGCGTTCCACTCTCGAGCTTCAAGTTGGATTTTTTCCCGATGATGATACTCGGTCTGGACCCATTAGGCCCTGCGGGCAACATAGCAACATTCGGGATTCCCTGAGCGCCGGCTACGCCAATTCCGCCGGTGGCCGCGCCTCCCTGGCTGGCGTTGAGAGGGCGTGAACGGCCAATCGAAGAGCCAGGGTTGCTTCCCGGGTTACTTTGTATGACCGGCGAGGTTCCCATCTGGCCCAACGCAACCACCGAAGAGTTAGTTGGGGTGGTATTCGACGCACTCGAACCCCTGCTGGAGCCGCCGCGACCTGGCGACTGCACCCCCCGACTGGATGTCATGAAAGGAGGCATCATCTGGTCTGGTTTATCCACCATGGATTGTTGAGGTACGGGCGGCCGCATGGCGGCAATGATTCCGTTGAGCGCAATTTCCTGATGCTTTTTCAGGAGAGCTTTATCGAAAACGATGGCGAGCCGCGAGTCTTCCTCCTTGCTCTTGCTGGGAACGGCTTCCACGACGTGGCCGATCAGTTTGGACTCGACCGGCGCAACTACGCGCCCGTGCAATAACAGGTCCTGGGTCAAACGGGCCTTAACCTGATCGCCGGGTTTTAACTTTTTTACGTCCAGTTTGTGCTCGAACTCCGCAACTAACTGTGTTCCCGCGGGCAGACTGGGAACGCTCGGGGATTGTGTAGCAGTTGTGGATGGGGAGTTTTGTGCGCCGGCCAGCGCTGCGCTCGTGGCTACCACCAGAATAGCGCAGATGGTGCCTGGGATTCTCGAGCAGGTTTTCATTGTCCACCTCTCTTACAAATGCAAAGCACCCGGAAGCGGCCGACCTGGCTTTCGATCAGTTCATTGTGCCCCAATGTGCTCTGAAAGGAAATACGCGTTATCCATGGAGATGGGACGTGTACCAGCAGAGGTTGGCCTTTGTTTTAGCGGGCCTGAGCCGCTTCAGCCGTACGCCTGTAAGAACTGCGCCTCCCTTAAAACCTGAACTGGTGTAATCTCTCTTAAGGATGAACAGTTTGAACTCACAAGAGAAAGTCCTCATCGTGGAGGACGAGGAGAACGAAAGAAGCGGGCTGGCCGAGCTGATTTCGGCATGGGGGTACCGCACCGAAACCGCGCGTGATGGCCTTGAAGGTCTGGAGAAAGTAGCGACCTGGTTTCCCGGAATCGTGGTCACTGACTTCAAAATGCCCCGAATGGACGGCCTTGAATTGCTGCAGCGCGTGGCGGAGCAGCCGCAGCCGGTTGCAGTGGTTCTTCTAACCGCACAGGGAAGCATTGATGTGGCGGTGGACGCCATGAAAGCCGGCGCCTACGATTTCATCCAGAAACCGGTTGATCCTGCGCGGCTTAAGCAGATCCTGCAGAACGCGGCCCGTCAGCGTGGCACCTCGCTTGAACTGGAAGCGACGCGGCGGAAGCTTCGCGACACCGGAGTCTTCGGCCAGATGGTCGGAAATTCCAAGCCGATGCAGGAGATCTTTCGGCTCATTGAGATGGTCGCTCCCAGCACGGCATCCGTGCTCATCACTGGCGAAAGCGGCACCGGCAAGGAGATGGTGGCCCGCACCATCCACGACTTGAGCCCGCGCAAGAATAAGCCGTTTGTAGCCATTAATTGCTCCGCTATTCCGGAAACCCTCATCGAAAGTGAAATCTTCGGACATGAGAAAGGGGCTTTCACGGGAGCGCTGGAACGTCGGGCAGGCTGCTTCGAACTCGCCGAAGAAGGCACCCTTCTGCTGGATGAGATCGGTGAAATGCCGGCAGCAACCCAGGCCAAGCTTTTGCGCGTCCTTGAAGATAGAAAGCTTCGCCGGCTTGGCAGCAAAGTAGAGACCCCGGTAGACGTGCGAGTTCTGGCGGCGACCAACAAGGTTCCGGAAGACGCAGTGGCGAAAGGCGAGTTGCGTGGCGACCTTTATTACCGGCTGAACGTGTTTAACATCCATATGCCCCCTCTCCGCGAGCACCGGCAGGACCTGCCTATTCTGGTGGAATCACTCCTGGCGGACATGAACGCCAAGCACGGGCGGGAAGTGAGCGGGGTACACGACACCGTGATGCAACTGTTCCAGAATCACAACTGGCCGGGGAATGTCCGCGAACTCCGCAATACGCTGGAGCGCGCCGTAATCGTATGCGAAAGCAAGATCATTGAACAGCGCCATCTACCACCTAATTTTGGCAGCAGCGGGCTGAAAGTTGCGGCCGGCGATGGCGATGGTATCCGGCTGGACGTCGGCACGACGGTGGGAGAAGCTGAGAAGGCGCTCATCCTGAAAACTCTTGCGGCAACGAATAACAACAAAACTCGTGCGGCAGAAATACTTGGAATCAGCCTGAAGACGCTGCACAACAAATTAAAGGAATATGGCACCGCATCCGGTGCTGCCGGCGAAGCGGCCAGTTGATGCCGCGCTCTGAATGGCCTCGTTAAGCCTCAAAACGAAGCTGGTGATCGCCAACACCCTTATGGTGGTGCTGATCGTCGCCACGCTTGCCACATTCTATGTCTATGAGGTGGTCCGGCAAAAAATCCAGGAAACCGAAACCGATATCCATGTGGCGACGCAAGAGGTCTGGAGCCTGGCGCGGATTGCCCTTCAGGTCGACCTGCGCGATGCCAGGATTGACCTGAACGATACCAAAGCAGTAAATCAGGTTCTGACGGAACTGCTCGAGTACGATTCGGCGGTGAACTCCACACTTGAATCTTTCGCCAGCGACCAGCCAACAATTTATGACATCGCAATCACTGACAGTTCCGGAAAGGCACTGAACCATTCCAATAGTGACCTGCTGGGCAAGACGATACCGCGACGCACAGAGCTTTCCGACCTGGTCAACGCCGGCATCAGGGAACAGATTCGGGCGATCTACGGGGCGCCACGGATTTACGAGCTCAGGCTTCCAATCGAACGGCAGGACCAGAACGTTCAGTTCGGCGAAGTCCGTGTGGGCGTGCTCACCACCTATCTGAAGGATGAAGTAAGCAAGAGCATCCGGCATGCGCTGGCAGCTTCCGGGCTGGCGATTGGCCTGGCTCTCTTTTTCTCGGTTGTAGTCTCAAACCTTTCGCTACGCCCGCTCACAGCGATAAGCCGTCGCCTTGATCTGCTGGCTTCAGGACAGGCTGAACCTGCCGAACCGGCGGTGAGGCGTTCCGACGAGTTCGGCGCCGTTTCCACCAAGATCGAGCGCCTGGGACGCCAGGTTCGCGATGTAAAGGAAGTTTTCTCCGCCCTGAAGGAAAATCTCGACCAGATGATGGCGAACCTGCAGGACGGCGTCATGCTGTTCACCAGTGACTTCCGCGCCGTCATGGTGAGCGCGTCGGTCGAGCGATTCATCGGCAAGCCCCGCGGGGCCATGCTGGGCTGCCACGTTTCCGAAATTTTTGACGACAATAATCCCGTCACCCGCAACATACTGCAGGGCTTTCGCGACCGGCAGCCCATCAACCAGATGGAAATCCAGAACGAGCACGGCCGCGAAGTTCAGATCACGCTCGATTTCATCGAAGAGCATGGGGAACGCATCGGCGCGCTGCTTACGCTGCGTGACGCCGAATCCGTTCACAGCATTGAGCATGAGATCGAGCTTTCACGCCGTCTGGCAGCCATTGGCCGCCTGACCTCGGGTGTGGCGCATGAGGTCAAGAATCCGATCAATGCGATCGTCGTGCACCTGGAAGTTCTGCGGCAGAAGCTGAAAGAGATCGACCCTGATGCACGCCGCCATATGGACGTAATCGGCAGCGAAATCCAGCGACTTGATCGCGTGGTACAGACCCTTGTCGACTTCACCCGTCCGGTCGAACTCAGGCTCAGCGAAATTGACTTGCGCAAGCTGGTGGAAGACGTAGTCATGCTGGCTTCACCGGCGGCGGAACAGAACCACGTAACGATTGAGCGGCAGAGCAGCGAGCAGCCTCTGATTTCGCGTGTGGATTCTGATCTGGTGAAACAAGCGGTGCTCAACATCGTGATCAACGGCGTGCAGGCCATGGCGAACGGCGGCATCCTCAGGCTGACGCTGCGGCGCGAGGGGGAAAGCGCACTGATTATCATTCGTGACTACGGCCAGGGCATCCCGACGGAGATTCGCGACAAGATCTTCAACCTTTACTTCACGACGAAGAAGGGTGGCAGCGGAATCGGCCTGGCGATGGCTTATCGCGTTGTGCAGTTGCATCATGGTTCGCTCGAATTCACCTCCATCCCGGAACGCGGCACGACTTTTTACTTGCGCTTTCCGCTCGTGGAAACTACAACATCTGCAGATCAAGCGCGAATCTCATCTGAGGACTCGGTCAGCAAAGCATGACGCCACTTCGTTCCATGCCGGCCTGGCTTTCTCTTGCTGTGCTGCTCGCAATTACGGGCTGCGCGCACAAAAAGCCTGTGCTCGTCGTCCCGAGTGAACAGCCGCCAGCGAGTGCGCCCATCGCCGCACAACCAACTCCATCACCCGCGGCTCAAGAACCCTCTAATCCTCAGCAAGGAGAGCAAACGGCCGAAGCTCAGCATTCACCCACGCCTGCTTCCGACCCAACCAAAAAGCGAGTGCATCCGGGAACACACACCGGAGGCAAAAAGCCCTCGCCGGGGGAAAAATCGGGGAACCGCAACGGCGAAGTTGCTGACGCAAGGCAGCCTGCTTCCACTTCAACTCCCCTTCCCATCTCACCATCGCTTTCTCCAGCCGATGCGGCCCGCGACCAGACCAGCACTGAGCAACTACTGCAAAGCACTGAAAACAACCTGAACAGCATCAAGCGACAGCTCTCTGGTGATGAGCAGAACATGATTGCTCAGGTGCGCAACTTTGTCGTGCAGAGCCGGCAGGCGCTGAAAGACAACGAGCCGATTCGTGCTCGCAACCTGGCCGTGAAAGCCAACCTGCTTTCGAATGATCTGGTGAAGCAGCGGTAGCGATCCTTTCCGTAATTCTGCTCAGGCTTTTTGTGCCCGTTGCATCGGCGCAGGCGCTCCGTAGCGCTGTGTTGCATAGCCGACGATAAGGCCTACCATTGAACCGGGAAGCATGATGGCGAAGTAGTGTCCGTGCTGCATGGCCGCAATCGCGAAGGCCAGCAACGCGCCCACAGCCAGGCCGAAGATAATTCCCAACGTCAGCGAATTCACTTTTCTGGCAAAGAATCCGATCAACACACCGGCAATAATCCCCTTGAACGTTGATCCAATTACGATACCCACCATCTGACTGCGCACTTCGGGAGTGAACCACGCCGTCAGCCCATCAAAGGCGCCGAGAATTGCTCCCAGTAGGATTCCCAACAGAACTTTGTTCATGGATTGCTCCTTTGTGATCTCGCTTGTTCTATTACCCGTTTACCCGCAGCCCTTTAGCTCTTAATGGGAAAAAAGTATGAACACCAATCTCATGAGCAAGTAGACGAGCACCAACCCAACTGCGACCTGATGCCGCCTGAGCTGGCGTGCAAGCTTTTCAATCAGGCTCTCCGGATATGCGACGACTTGCTGCCCCAGCAGATAATGATTCAGGTCGGCGGAGAAATCGATTGCACTGGAATAACGTGCCCCTCTTTCCTTCGCCATGGCTTTCGCAGCGATGGCACGCAGCGACGGCGACAGGTGCTCATTCGCGCCATCGGCCAGAAATCTCAGGATTGCTCCCAACGCATAGACGTCACTGCGTTCATCGATCTCATGCTGGTCGCCGCGTTCCTGCTCTGGAGACATGAAACCTCTCGTGCCGAGCACCGTCCCGTGAGCAGTTCGCCCACGATCTCCCGCGGCCACTCTGAACTCCTGACCAGGCGGGCCGGCTGCGTCCTGCAATGACTTCGCGAGTCCCCAATCCATCACCAGCACTTCACCAAAAGCACCGACCATGATGTTTTCGGGCTTGAGATCACGATGCACGAAGCCCCGCGCATGCGCGAACGCCACGGGCTCGACTACGCGGCGCAAAAGCTCGATTCCTTCTCGCAGGTCTTTGCCTTGACTAAACTCATCGAGCGTTTTCCCCTGAACGTATTTCATGCAGTAGAAAGTGCGGCCGTCAGCCAGCGTTCCGGCATCATGCACCGGAACAATTCCTGGGTGCTCGAGGCTGGCGAGCACAAGAGCTTCATGCTGAAGCCGCGCAGCCAATGCATCTGAACCTGCTTCCGGCGCAAGAACCTTCATGGCGACTTCGCGCTCCAGCACAGTGTCACGCACCAGCCAGATGGTAGCCATGCCACCGCGACCAAGCATTCTCACCGGCTCATAGCGGGTTCCGGTGAGGTCGGGCACGAGCATTTCCGCCTTCAACCGGCTGATCACGTTATCTGAAAGGCGCGTCATTTCGGATCGACTCCGAGCAAAGCCTGCGCTTCACGGCGGTATTCGTCATCACTTCCCGTCATCGCGCGCAGCTGCTCCAGGACGCAGCGGCGGAATTCACGACGAGTCAACGACAGATAGTTCGTCACGTCTGTTACGGCAATGCCAAAGCGCCTTGCCAACTCCACATACGAGGGCTTCTCGTCCCGATCAACCAGGTCGCAAGCCTCAAATACCGCAAACTGCTTCTGCTTTCCCGCTTGCGTGCAACTTGCCTTCATCCGCTCCACTGCAAGTCCAAACAAACTACGCACCCACTCTCGTTCAAAGAACTCATCCATGGAAGCCGGAACGCTTGCTGCAGCCAGTTCATGCTCTGCATCGGCGAAGTCAAGCGACAGGTGTGCTGCCCCGCCTCCGCGCTTTTCCCGCACGGCATCGCGCGAGCGGTTCATCATCATACGATCGATGCAGGTACGGAGAAAGGTGCGCATGCGAGCCTTGTTCACGTCGTAAGTGGCGAGAAATTCTTTTTCAATCAGCTGCGCGAAGAAATCCTGGGTGGCATCCTGGGCTTCTTCCGTCTGCACATTCCAGCGCAGGCGGATGTACTTGTACACCGGACGCCAGTACGCGGCGGCAATGGCATCAATCGCGGCCCTCCGCTCAGCTTCATTGCTGCTTTTCACCGCAGCAACCACAGAATATCGCGTGAGCGGGAAGGATTCGCCATGGGTGGAGAACGGCAGAAAAATTACCTCAGGCAAGAAAAAACAGCGTATCCGATCCGGACAACGAAAACCACAATCGGTTAGCCCCAACCGCAGCCGCGTTGTCAGAATACTGAACTGTTACGTCTGCTCTGCCACGACGGCTGTTTTCGCGCTGCCGCGACTGGCCCAGACCATAAGCACGGCTCCGGCTATCATCGAAAGGAGTGCGGTGAATTGCGCGTTGCTCATCCCGAAAATCACCCGTGGGTTGATGCGTATGAACTCCACCAGAAAACGCTCAGCACCGCTGAGAAGCAGGAACTCACCGGTTAGCAGCCCAGGAGGGAGCGCGTTTCCTGACCTGCCACGCCGCCAGATGTACCAGAAGATCACCACACCTGCCAGGAACTCGTAAATCGGCGTGGGATAAACATTGCAGTTAGCGGGCCAGCCACTCGGGTGCGCCGCATCAACCGCCTGCGGACAGGTTTGCGTTGTCGGCACCTGTCCGTGCGGAAAGGCCATGCCCCACGGCCAGGACCAGTTCGTCGGCTTGCCGTAATCACCATCGCCCGAAACCAGGCAGCCGATTCTGCCTACCGCGTATCCGATCGCGGCAGCCGGGCTAGCGATGTCCAGCATGCGCAGCAGATTGATCTTGTTCCGGTGCGCCAGAAACAGCAGCATTCCGATTCCGGCGACAAACCCACCAAACCACGCAAACCCTGAACGGAACCACGACAACATCTCTCTCGGATGCGACAGGATCTGTCCTGTCAGCCGGTCGTCAGGCGTATCGAACACGTGCCAGAGTTTCGCGCCCAGGATGCCTGCAATCGCCACGTACAGCACCACGTTGTAGGGATCAATATTGATCTGCCGCCGTTTCAGATCGCCTGCCAGGGCGAAGTAAGAAACCGCGAACGCGAAAATCATGAACAGCCCAAACGTGGGTATTTCCAGCGGACCTATGTGGATAAACGGGAGCAGGGTGCTAATCCTTTTAAACCGGGAGATTTGGTTTAAGTATAAATAAGCGTGGGGATCAGTGCTGCGCCTGCGCGGCCGAGGCCGATGTCGCATCCGGCGCGATGATGGTCACGTCCGGCTGCTCTGCCGTAGCGCGGACTGCAAGCTGCGCGGGCACAATGATGACTCTCGGCAGCGTGCCGTTCTTGCGGCGAAAGCGCCGAAGATCGGCCATGGAATTCACTCCCAGCTTCTGCCGCAGGGCTGCGCTCGAAGGAAAGTCACTCGCTTCAAACAGTGCCGGAGGACGAAAGGTCTGGTGCGCTGCCATCAGCAGGTCCTGTTCGCTGCGCATGTCACCGGTCATGGCCGGGTCCAGCACAAAGCAGTAGAAGATGTCCCATTCTCTCGGCTTGCCGTCAATCGTGTACTTGTTGACCACGCGGGTGTGATCAAACTCCGGCTGCGCCGGTGAGCGATACTGGGCGCCCGGTACAACCAGGTACAAATTGAGTCTCGCGTCCCGCGGCTTGCCTTCTGCCAGGCGCTCGCCCAGGTTCCACGGACCAAACGTCGCCATGCGACGGGTTCCCGTCGTCTCCGGCGAGAACACAATCTTCGCGCCATCGTGATACGCAGGGAACGGTTTGGTGCTCACGCTGGTTGCGCCGCTCAATCCCAATCCCAGCGTCGCGACCGCCAGCCCCATCCAGCCCGAAATTTGGCGCACTAACACGGGCTGAGATT
Source organism: Candidatus Angelobacter sp. (assembly GCA_036258095.1). Classification (GTDB taxonomy): domain Bacteria; phylum Acidobacteriota; class Terriglobia; order Terriglobales; family Acidobacteriaceae; genus Angelobacter. The sequence goes on from DATAEJ010000044.1 coordinate 48,618, forward strand.
ATGGCAACTCATCCCATGCCCGGCAAGGCACCTTTTTCCACTGGACCATGGTGCTAAAGTGAATAGAACATGCGTAACATCCTCGAGCAGCGCGGGCTCCGCCTGGTTTTCACGGCCAACCTTATCTCTATGATTGGCAGCGGGTTAAACTCCGCGGGCGTTACCTGGTTTGTGCTGCAAAAGACACACTCAGAAACCGCGCTTGGCCTGATGCTCATGCTCCAGACCATCCCAGCCATGTTGATGCTTCCCTTCAGCGGCGTGGTCATTGACCGCAAAGACCGCCGCCATCTCGTCATGTTCCTCGACGCCTCACGGGGCTTGGTCGTGCTGGCCATCGCCGTGCTCGCCTTGCTCGGTAAAGCCGCGCTCTGGCAGGTCTACCTCATGAGCGTCCTGGTTGCTGCCGGGTTTTGGATGTTCTGGCCCACCATGAACGCGCTCATCCAGGAGCTCACGCCGGAATCCGGCTTCGCTCACGCCAACAGCTTCATCCTCGCCGGCTTTCAGGGCGGTTGGCTCATCGCCGGCGCTGTGGTCGGCTTTGTTTACAACCACATCGGCCTGAGCGGCGTGCTCTTTATCGACTTCCTGTCTTACGTCGTCTCGTTTTCGTGCTATCTCTTCGTTCGCGAAGGCAAAGTTGTGGTCGCGCACCCGGTCACCGTTCACCATGAAAGCGAAGTCGCACGCTTCTTTCATGAAATGCGCGAAGGAATCGCTTACATCCGTCAGCGCCCGCGACTCTTCTTCCTCGGCACCGCATGGGCCCTCTTTATGGGAGGCATGCTGACCCAGGGCATCATTACCGCGCCGTTCAGTGACCGCCTGCTTAAGGCAGGGGCCGTCGGTTATGGCTGGCTCAACTCCGGATGGGCCGTTGGCGCCTGCGCGATGGCCTTGTTCACTCCGCGTCTTCTGCGACACACCGGCCACCGGCGCGCGATCGGCGGCGCTATGGCTCTGCTCGGCTGCTGCCTCATTTCGCTGCCTTACGTCGGCACCTATCTACACCACCCGTTCCACATATTCGGGTTTCTGGTCACCGCCGGTCTTATGCTTGCCGTCATCATTTACCTGATCATGGGCTGCTGCCGCGCTTACGGCGGTGTCGCCATTACGAGCGGCATGATGGAACTTGTGCCCAAACACTTCATGGGACGGGTACAGAACACCTTTTACTTCGCTGCAACGGCCCTGCAACTCGGCCTCTCGATGCTTGTGGGCTCAATCGCCCACCGCCGCGGGCTGGCGCCGGCCTTCGCCATCGTCGGCAGCCTGTATCTGCTGGCCTGCCTCTCCGGCACCTGGCCCGCCGCTGACATGCTCACGCCCGCGGAAGAGAAGCACCTGGTCGGACAGGCATAGGTTCTTTTTCCGGCTTGTAATCTGCGCGCATTAGGGTTGACCTGCGGTGAATGGGTTGCTTTCTGATTAGGCGCAATTCCGGCGATCACTGAGCAGCCTGTGTTACCGTGTTCCCTTCCATGCCCTCACACCCGCTGCTCCTCGCTCTGGTTGCACTGGTGGCCTCCACGCTGGCGGGCGTCACGGGCTTCGGCGGAGCCGCTGTGCTTCTCCCGGCGCTCGTGGCCGCCTTCGGCGTACGCGAAGCGATCCCCATCCTGACGGTCGCACAGCTGATTGGTAATGGAAGCCGCGTCTGGTTCCACCGGCACGCACTCGACTGGCGTGTTGTCGCCTGGTTCTCCCTTGGGGGCGTGCCGATGGCTCTGCTCGGCGGGTACTTGTTTGCCCGCGCTCCGCTCACCGCACTCACCCGCGCACTCGGCGTGTTCCTGTTACTTGTCGTTCTCTGGCGACACCTCCGCCCGTCTAAACCTCACAAGTTCCCCATACAGGCATTCACCGTTCTTGGCGCCGGCTCAAGTTTTCTCTCCGCATTGCTTGGCAGCGTTGGCCCGGTGATGGCGCCATTTTTCCTCGCCTATGGTCTGGTGAGCTCCGCCTTCATCAGCACTGAAGCGCTCTCCACGGTGGTGATGCACGTGACCAAGCTGGTCGCTTACCGGCAGACCGCCGTGCTCACTGAATTCGGTGTGCTCGCCGGCCTGGCACTCGGGCCCGTGATGATCCTGGGATCGTATTTAGGAAAGAAGATCGTGGACAAACTGCCGGAACGGATTTTTGTGCTTGTGATCGAAGCCGTCCTGATCGCCGCAGGCCTGATGTTTCTAGTCCGCGGCCGGTGAGTGCGCTGCACGAAGGTCTCTTTCTTCCCTTGCGGTTCTGGATGGCGCACCTGCGTTAACTTGCCACGCGCAGGTATGCGAACAGGGCAGACATTAAAATCACGACCCCAGCGGTAGCGAGGACGAGGCGTTCGGCAAATCGACGGCGCATCGTAGACCTCCTTCAAACGAAGCTATAACGCTCGGAATGGTACTTCGACAGCGGCACATGCATCTGGCCGAGTGCTTTTTCAATTGAGTCCATCATCGGATTGGGACCGCAGATGAAGTATTCGTGCTCTCGATAGGGAGGAGGCAAATGGCGCATCATCAGCTCGGAATTGATGAAGCCGTGCTCTCCCTTCCAGCCGGCCGGCGGATCCATCAGCACATGGACGACCTTGAGGTCGAGACGCGCCTCAAGGGCTTCGAGTTGTTCGCGAAACGTGATGGATTCCCAGTCCTTGCTGCCGTACATCAGGACCACCGGGCGCTTGTCGCCTTGATCGGCGAGCGTGCGAATCATGCTCATCATGGGCGTGATGCCGACACCTCCGGCGATCAGCACGTGCATGTCGGCGGGGTTCCCAATGGTGAAGGCCCCGTAGGGACCGTCAAGGTAGACGCGGCCGCCAACGGGCACTTCATGAATTCTGCTGGTCAGGTCACCGAGGTTTCTGATGGTCATCTCGACCCGGCCGTCGGCGACCTCAGCGCTGGATGAGAAGGAGAACGGATGGGCGGTGATCTTGAACGGGCTGCCCCAAATCGTAAGCCAGCCGAACTGCCCCGGAGTAAAGCGGAAGCCCCGGTGATGATGCGGCTGCATCACCAGGGTCCAGCTATCACCACGCTCCTCGCGGACTTCCGTAACAACATATGGCCGGCGCAACAGAAAGAGCGGCTTGATGATGCGCACGTAGAGCAGCAGCCCGATCCAGAAGATGGGCAGCACAATCCACAGAGCCCGCTTCCTCGGGTCGACAAGGTAAATACCCCACCCGATCATATGTATGATCCCGGCGACGATGGCAACCACCGCGAGCAGGATGTGCAGGACATGCCATGTCTCGTAGCGAATCCGAAACTGGACCCGCCAGAGCGACGTGACAACCAGGGCGATTAATGCATAGGTGGACAAGGAGGCCCATCGTGCAACCGGCGGAGCTGCGAAGAAATTGAGCAGGCGCAGCCTTGACGGAGTGACGATGAAAAGGATGATCGGGTGAGCTATGACCAGTGCCAGCGCAACCAGTGAAAGGAGACGGTGAAAGTGATAGATGACGTCCTCTCCCCACGGTTCGGTAACGTAGCGGAAGCGGGCAGTGAGGCCGAACTGCAGGCCCATCATCGCAAGGCCCGCATAGGCGATGGCCGACGAGAACTCAGTCCAGAAATCGCGGGCAGGAGACAGGTCGCCTACTAATAGCGCCAGCACCGGAGCCAGCACGAACAGCAAGTAAATGGTGAGCCAGACGACCCTGCGCGCAACGTATGGAAACATGGACGGAAGCCCAGATGCGCGAGTCCGCGCAATGCAGAGTGCGACGTACAGCTATGCAGGCAGGTTGCACTCGTTCGAGGTAGCGATGACATTGGCTTTCACGAGAGGCAACAAGATCCCGGGACGGTAGACGCTGCAACAGGCGATGTCCGGTGACTACCTGGGTCGTCGCGCCGCCCGCCGATTGGCGGGCACACCTCTGCGGCGCCTCTTCACGGGCTTCCTTGTGTCGGCTGCGTCAAACAGGCGCCGAAACCCGTGTGCCAACAGTTCCGCAGCCCTCTCCAAAGCGCCGAGTTGTCCAACCCGCACCATTGCCACGGACAACCGCAACTCAAATGACTTGGGGCGCAACACTTCAACTGTGCCTTTGAATTCTTTCCTGGCAATAAAGCGAGCCGGCAGCAGCCCGACTCCATATCCTGACTGAATGAGTGCCAGATGCAAATGGACGTTGTAGTGGATTTCAGCCGCAACCATGGGGGTGAAGCCGGCACGTTCCATCTGCTCGATGAGGCTTGCCCGAAGCAGGCACCCAGACGGGTTGAGCACCCAGGGTGCTCTGCTCAAACTTTCCCATTCACCGTGAACGTTGCCTGCGGCGCTTTGAACGATTTCCATGCGGTCGCTGGCGATGATATCCGTCCGAAGAGGTGAAGGCGCGGTTTTACCTTCGGGCAAAAACACGACAGCAACGTCGAGTTAACCGGCGAGCATCCGGTCAAATAATTCACCGGTAAGTGCGCTCAACAGCCGCAGCCGGACCCTGGGGTATTTTTCAGTCAGCGCGCGAATAGGTTCGATGAGCGTCCCCTCGGCCAGGGCATGCGCGAGTCCGATGCGCAAGAGGCCGTGAGGTTCGGCGTCGGGCGACGCAAGAGATCTCAGCGCCTCCGTACGCTCCAACATATCTCGCGCTCGCTCAAGCACCCTGGAGCCCAGCGAGTTCAGGCGC
>DATAEJ010000045.1:0-10615 GCA_036258095.1 Candidatus Angelobacter sp.
CAAGGTAGCAAACGATGGGGCAAGGCGCGCCTTTCCCGGCCTATAATGAAGAGGTTATGAAGAAGACGGTTCGCGCCGCCTGCCCGCATGACTGCCCGGACGCCTGCGGAGTGCTCATCACTGTGGAAGATGGACGCGCTACGCGCATCCAGGGCGACCCTGGTCACCCGGTCACCCGCGGCTTCCTCTGCGCCAAGGTCACGAAATACCTTGACCGAGTTTATGCGCCGGATCGCGTTCTATATCCGATGCGCCGCGTCGTTCCCAAGGGCCAGGGCACGGGCGATGCTTCAGATTTCGTGCGCATCAGCTGGGACGAGGCGCTGAACGAAATTGCTTCAAAGTTCAAGCAGATCTCCGCCGAGTTCGGTTCGGAAGCGATTCTTCCTTATTCGTATGCCGGCAACATGGGAATCCTGAGTTTTGCCGGAATGGCGCACCGTTTCTTCTACCGTGCCGGCGCGTCTCAGCTGAATCGTACGATCTGTTCCTCGGCTGGAGGAGAGGCCCTAAGCACCGTGATCGGCCGTCGCCTGGGGACCGAGCCGCAGGATTACGTGCAATCGAAGTACATCATCGCCTGGGCCTCTAACATTCACGCCAACAACATCCACCTCTGGCCGTTCATTGAGGAAGCGCGGCGCAACGGCGCAAAGCTGGTGGTGATCGACCCCTACAAGACGAGGACAGCGAAGGTCGCCGACTGGTATTTGCCAATCAATCCCGGGACCGACGTGGCACTGGCGCTTTCGATGATGCACGTGATCATCAATGAGAATCTTCATGACGCCGATTACATAGCCAAGTACACCCTCGGCTTTGATGAACTGAAGCAGCGCGTTCAGGAATATCCGCCGGAAAAAGTGGCCGCATGGACGGGCATTTCCGCCGCCGATATACGCAAGCTCGCGCGTGAATACGCCACCAACCGTCCTGCTGTGATTCGGCTCAACTATGGAGTGCAACGCTCGCAGAATGGCGGCATGGCCGTGCGCGCCGTCGGCATGCTGCCCTGCATCACCGGTTCCTGGAAAGAAGCTGGAGGCGGACTCTCGCTTTCAATGCGTGGGTACTTCCCTCTCGATAATCGCAGCGTAGAAATGCCGGAACTCATGTCGAAGAGCCCGGTGAGGAAGCCGGCCCGCGTTGTGAACATGGTGGAATTGGGCAAAGCGCTGAACACACTCACCGATCCGCCGGTGAAAGCCGTGTTCGTTTACAACTCGAATCCGGCAGTCGTAGCGCCGAACCACAACGACGTGATTCGAGGGTTCCTGCGTCCTGACCTGTTCACAGTGGTGCACGAACAATTTTTCACGGATACCACGCACTACGCTGACCTGCTTCTCCCCGCAACAAGCTTTTTCGAGCACAAGGACCTGCTCACCTCTTACGGGCATGCATACGTATCGGTTTCGAACGCCGCCATCGAACCTCTCGGTGAATGCAAGTCCAACACGGATCTTTTCCGCGATCTGGCTTTCCGCATGGGCTTCGATGATCCGTGCTTCCATCAGAGCGTGGAAGAAATGATTGACGGAGCTTTGGCGGCAGAGGACGGCAAGCTCGACCCTGAGGGCCTGCTCACCGGCATTACGCGTGAGAGGCTTGAGAACGAGGGCTTTGCCCGGGTGAACTTCGAAGGCATTCGGTACGCGAACGGCGGGTTCGCGACCCCGAGCGGCAAGGCAGAGCTTTACAGTGAGTCGCTGGCAAGACAAGGCCTGGATCCTATTGCCTCGTTCATTCCACCGGAGGAATCGCGGCACACGGAAAACGCAAAGACATTCCCGCTTGAGCTGCTGCCCCGCAAGGCAGACAATTTCCTGAACTCAAGTTTCTGCAATGTAGGTTCCGTACAGAAGATGGAGCAGCCGGAGCTGCTGGAAATTCACGCCAGCGATGCCGAGCCGCGGGGCATCCGCGAAGGCGACTGGGTACGCGTTTTTAACGGCCGCGGCGAGGTGCGGTTGCGTGCTCACGTGAACGGCTCGGTGCAACCGGGTGTGGTCGCGGCCCGTCTGAACTGGGCCAAGCTTGCCCCGGATGGCCGGAGCATCAATGCTTTGACGTCGGAAACCCTAACCGACATCGGCGGCGGTCCCACGTTCTATTCCTGCCTGGTTGAGGTGGCACCGGCGGAGCACAAATAGCGGAAAAATTACCGCAAGTTCCCCTTCGGCACGCGTTCCTGATACACGGAGAGAACCGCCCTGCCGGCGATCAAGCCGGGCTCGGGCATTCCACGGGTAAAGCGAGCAGGTGATTTGTCTTAAGCCGGGAGAGCTGGTGGCACTTATGTGCTAACTCCCGTATAATCTGGGTTTTTCCCAACTTGTTCTGAGGGTAGTCATATCTACGTGCTCTTTACGGATACCAGTCGGAGTTCTGTCCGGCGGATGGGACCCGCCTCGCTGGTCCTCGGCTTTCTGCTTCTTTTTTGCCTTCCCAAGGCGTCTGTTGGTCAGCAGAACGGCCAGATCATACAGTCCATTGAAGTTGATGGTACCCGCCGCATCCCGAAGGACACGGTCATGTCCCGCATTTACACCAAGGCGGGAGACATTTACGACGAAGCCGCCCTCGAACGCGACCTCCGGGCTGTCTGGAACACCGGGTATTTTGACGATGTCCGCATTGAACGCGAAGAGACTGCAAAGGGCTGGGTCATCCACTTTTATGTCCGGGAAAAACCGACCATCCGCACCATCGACTATCACGGTCTGAACTCGGTATCACAGAGCGATGTGCTGGACCGTTATAAGAAAGTAAAAGTCGGTCTCACCGTCGACAGTCCTTACGACCCAACGAAGGTCATCAAGGCCAAAGTGGTTCTGCAACAGCTGCTGGCGGAACACGGTCGGCAGTTCGCTACCATCGCCGTCCAGGTGCAGCAAATTCCGCCCGCGTCCGTGTCGGTCACCTTCAATGTGAAAGAAGGACCCAAGATCAAGGTGGGAAACATCAAGTTCACCGGGAATAAGCATGTCTCCAGCCGCACACTGCGCGCTGCCATGAAGAACCTGAAGCCGGTTGGCGTGCCGAATTCCATCTTCCTGGAGAACATGTTCTCGCGCACGTTCGACGCCAGCAAGCTGGAAGAAGACGCAGAGCGCGTGCGTGATGCCATGCAGCATGCCGGATTCTTCAAGGCGGTGGTGCAGGACCCCAAGACCGACCTTCGCACGATTGAAGGTGGGTTCCACATTCCGATGATTCAGAAACGCCCGGCCAAGGTAATGGATATCACCATGGCCGTGGAAGAAGGCTCCAAGTACCGGCTGAAGGCAATCACGTTCAAAAACAACAAGGCCATCAAGAACACGACATTTTTGCGCGGCCTGTTCCCGATCAAGGACGGTGACACGTTCGATACGCACCAGATCGGCAAGGGCATTGAGCAGATGCGCAAGGCCTACGGCCAGATCGGCTTCATCAACTTCTCGGCCGCGCCAAGTACTGAAATCGATGACGACAAGAAGCTGATCACGCTGAATGTGGACATGGACGAAGGCAAGGCGTTTTTTGTGCGCCGTATTGAGTTCCAGGGCAACACCACCACCCGCGATCGCGTGATCCGCCGCGAACTGCTGGTACAGGAGGGCCAGGTATTCAATACCCAGGCATGGGAAGTGAGCGTCCTTCGCCTGAACCAGCTGAATTACTTCGAAGCTTTGAAACCCGAAGAAGATACGGAACGCAAGCTCGACGAACAGAACGGCACGGTTGACCTGATCGTAAAGGTCAAGGAAAAGGGCAAAAACAGCATCGGCCTGACCGGCGGCGTGAGCGGTCTGGAAGGTTCGTTCATCGGTCTGAACTACGAAACGAACAACTTCCTCGGTCTCGGTGAGACCCTCCAGGTACAAGCCAACGTGGGAAGCCTCTCACGCGTACTGCTGTTCGGATTCACCGAGCCCTACGTTTTCGACCGCCCCCTCCAGCTCGGGTTCACGGTATTCAGCCGCAAGTACGACTTCAACCAGGCGCGGCAGGCTTCCATCATTGCCGGCCAGCAGATCAATCTCCCAACCTCAGTGCTCAATCAGCTGCTGAACTACAACCAGTCCAGCACCGGCTTTACGGGATCACTGCGATATGCGCTGGGGCGTTCCTTCAAGAGCGTCGGACTGGCGTATTCCTTCGACAACACCACCATCAACACGTTCAGTGACGCTTCGCGAAACCTGTTCCAGACCGTCAATTTCCGTAACATTTCCGGTCCGAATGCGTTAAACGGGATTATCACCAGTTCAGTGACACCTTCTTACGGTTTCAGCACGATTGACAGTCCGATCCGGCCGCACAAGGGCTCCAGCTTCTTTCTCTCAACGGAAGTCGCGGGACTGGGCGGGAATGTCAGGTTCTATCGTCCGGTGGCGGTGTACACCAAGTGGCATCCGTTGTATGGCCAGAACACACTCGGCTTCCGCCTGCAGGGCAGCTTCATCAATGGCTTTGGTGGCACCGAAGCTCCGCCTTACCAGCGCTTCTACATGGGCGGTGAGAGCGACCTGCGCGGCTTTGACGTGCGCACGGTTTCGCCCTACGTTTTTGTAAGCACGGTACAGAACGTCACGCTCACAAACCCTGACGGCAGCGCGGTGCCAGTGGATCCAACCAACCCACGCCGCGGGAACGTACTGGTTCCGATTCCGGTGAACAACATCACGCTGCCGGGCGGCGACACTTCATTCGTCAGCAACGTGGAGTACCGGATCAAGGTGGTTGGCCCCGTGGTACTGGCGCCATTCGCCGATTTTGGCATGGATTTCGTCACACTGCCCTCGCAGCTGAAGATCGCGCCAGACGCAATTACAGCGCTCAACAATACAGTGTTCGGCTGCCCCGGAATCGGGACGAACTTCCTCTGCTCCGGGGGCGCAAATATACCTTTCAGCGCTGACCTGAAACCGGTACCGGGAACCAATTACGTGCCTCGTCTCTCGACGGGTCTCTCATTGCAGGTGATGTTGCCGATTGTGCAGCAGCCCCTTCAGATTTATTACGCGTACAACCCTCTGCGTTTGAACACTACAGTCCACTCGCCGAGCCCGATTAATCGCGGCATGTTCCCGCCCGGAGCGGCGGGTGATTTTACGTTCCAGTCGGCGATCAGCACGCTAGCCCCGGATTTCCGGTTACAGGAGCCGCAACGGACGTTCCGGTTCACCATCAGCACCACTTTCTAGGAGGAATACTGGTTTGACGCTGTGAAGGGCAGCACCTATAATTTTCCAATCGTCCCTTCAAGCTGCTTTCACGCACGCGTTACGCGGTGGATTGAAATAGGCCTTCGCGACGAGTCAGTTGCCAATACCAGTTAAGGAGCCTTAGGTTTTATGTCGTACAAGCTAATGAGCGCTGTTTTCGCGTGCCTGCTTTTCGCAGGCCTGGGTGCCCGCGGCTCCGCCCAGCAAGCGCCTACCGGGAACCAGAAGATTGGAATCGCCAGTATTCAGGCGGCGATCCTGAGCACCAATGAAGGGAAGAAGGAAGCCGAAACTGTCCAGCAGCGTTTCGCCACCCGCCAGACCCAGCTGAAGGCCGAAAATGACGCCATTGAGAAGATGAAGCAGGACCTGCAGTCACAGGGTGAAAAGCTGAGCGATGCAGAGCGCTCTACTCGCGTAACCACGCTGCAGAACCGGCAGAAAACATTTCAGCGCAGTTATGAAGACTTCCAGGCTGAAGTGCAGCAGGCGGAAAACGAAGTCCTAAATCGCCTGGCCAGGAAGATGATTCCAGTGATGCAGAAATATGCGAAAGACAATGGTTACAGCGTGATTCTTGACGTGTCCAACCAGGAGACCACGCCGGTGCTCTGGGCAGCCCCCAGCGCCAACGTGACCAAGGAATTGATCGACGCGTATAACGCGGAGACCAAAGCGGCCGCTCCTGCGCCGGCCAAGCCGGCTGGTACGCGTCCCGCTGCTCCGCCGGCGAAGAAGCCTTAGTAGATTTCAAAACTCGGTAACAGCGACAGTTCGCTGTGGAACAAGAAACAAGGAGTTACCTCAACCCATGCATGGTACGTCAACCTTAAAGAAATTCGTCCTCAGCCTCGGGCTGAGCAGCCTTCTCAGCATCGCAGCTCTCGCCCAGGCAGCAGCGCCTGCTCCGAGCTCAACCGCCGGACCGGTCGCTACCAAGATCGGCGTGGTCAATGTGCAGGAAGCCATTGTTGCCACCAACGAAGGCAAGAAGGAATTTGACGCGCTGGAGAAGCGGTTCACGCCCAAGCAGGCCGAACTGAAGAACGCCAACGATGAACTGGACAACCTGAAAAAGCAGTTCCAGGCACAGAGTGACAAGCTCAGCGACGACGAGCGGACCACCCGCGCCAAGACCATTGAGACCAAGCAGAAATCATTGCAGCGCAACTATGAAGACGCTCAGGCGGAGTTTCAGCAGGCGCAGCAGGAAGTGGTTAACCGCATCGGCGGCAAGATGCTCAACAGCCTGGAAAAATACGCCAAGGCGAACGGTTACGCAGTGATCCTGGATGTTTCCAACCCGCAGACTCCGGTGCTGTGGGCGGCGCAGGGCAACATCATCACCAAGGAACTGGTGGACGCATACAACACTGACAATCCCGCAACGCCGCCTCCTGCCACAGCAGCTGCTCCGAAACCGGCAGCCGGCGCAACCAATCGGCCTGCCGCACCCGGTGCTGCAGCGACACCGAAAAAGCCGTAAAGGTTCCTCTTTTTCATGCGGCCGTCCTGCGGGGCGGCCGTTTTTATTTTTCTCTTAACTGCCATCGGTGCGGAACATCAGCGCGCCTTCGCGGTGTCAATTTACTCACCCGGAGGAGACACCGAATATGTTCCGCGACAGTCTTCTGGAAAACTCTTTGAGCACTCGCAAACGCTGGCCGGTACTTCTGGCGTTTATGTTGGAAGTTCTTGCAGGCGCCGCGCTAATTGCCATTCCACTGCTTTCGAGCGGGGTGATTCCTGTATCGGCCCGTCCGACTATCTACAGCCCTGTTATGGAGGTCAAGACTGAGCAAGAAGTTGAGCACAAGCCAAATCACACCGGAAGCAAAGCGCCCACTTTGCCTATAAGAGAGATTGTGACGATAGCAAACCTGAATCCGCGACTACCATTTGGGCGCACGGCTCCGGGTACGAAGATCGGAACAAGCGTTGAAGATCCGCCAAGCGGCAATTTCAACGCTCCGACCAACTTACCTGTTTGCGAAAAATGTGCCGATGCAACCCCGGTTGCTGCCACACGTTTGAAAATTTCCGTGATTTCCGAAGGCCAGTTGATTCACCGAGTGGAACCCGCGTACCCACGAATCGCGGTTCTTACTGCGCAACACGGAGAGGTTCGGTTACACGCGATCATCGCGCGTGATGGTTCCATTGCCGACTTGACCGTGGTGAGCGGACCACCGCTCCTGGCTAAAGCAGCGATGGATGCGGTCGCGCAGTGGCGCTACCGTCCTTATCTGCTGAACGGACAGGCGGTGGAAGTTGAAACTACGATCACAGTTAACTTCAGGCGCTCAGCAAATTGACGTAATCCATTGGAAATCAGGCGGGCCTGCGAAAGCGGGCCTTCTCCTGTGGAAATTTCTGTGCAATTCCCACTTGGCGAAGTGTTAAATACTGGTTAATAGCGGGTTAATCAGCGCCTAAACGGTACTCAGTAAATTATTCATAAACCCCTGATTATCTGTGGCTTACAGATATCAGGCACAAGCGGGAAACGATTGCACCAGAAGCGCTGAAACTACATCTCTGGAAACAAAGGATTTGCACAATTTCGACCAGCAACCTTTTGCGGTTTTGTGCATCACGCGCCTTCACCCACTTTAAGTACTGCCAGGAAGGCCTCTTGCGGGATATCTACTTTGCCAATACGCTTCATGCGCTTCTTGCCTTCCTTCTGCTTCTCCAGCAGCTTCCGTTTACGGGTGATGTCGCCGCCGTAGCATTTGGCAAGAACATTCTTACGGATCGCCGGAACGGTTTCACGGGCAATGACCTTGGCGCCGATCGATGCCTGGATAGCGACTTCAAACATCTGCCTGGGTATGAGTTCTTTCATCTTTGCGGCGAGAGCGCGTCCGCGGTCATAAGCAAAGTCGCTGTGCACGATGAGTGAGAGCGCATCCACGGGATCGCCGGCCACGAGGATATCGAGCTTCACCATGTGTGACTCCCACCAGCCCGAGAGGTGGTAGTCGAGCGAAGCGTAACCGCGCGAGATGGTCTTCAGCTTGTCGTAAAAATCGAGAACAATTTCGTTCAGCGGCAGCTCGTAGGTAAGCATTACACGCGAGGAGCTGACGTATTCGAAGTTCTTCTGCTTGCCGCGCTTGTCTTCCACCAGCTTGAGGATCCCGCCAACATATTCTTCGTTGGTAAGGATGGTGGCCATGATCACCGGCTCTTCAATCTTGCCGATTTCACTTTGCGAGGGCCAGCGCGAAGGGTTGTCCACGTCAATGACTTCGCCGTCGGTCTTTGTGACGCGGAACCGGACGCTAGGCGCTGTCGTGATCAGGTCAAGCCCGAATTCACGCTCCAGGCGCTCCTGGATGATTTCCATGTGGAGCAGCCCAAGGAATCCACAACGGAAGCCGAACCCGAGTGCGGCAGAACTTTCCGGTTCGAAAAAGAAGGAAGAGTCGTTCAGCCGGAGTTTTTCGAGCGCTTCTCGCAGCGCGGTGTGCTCGTGGGCGTCCACGGTATAGAGTCCCGCAAACACCATCGGCTTAAGCTCCTCGAAGCCGGGCAGAGGCTCAATTGCGGGCCGCGAATCATCGGTAATGGTATCGCCAATCTTTGTGTCGGCCACGTTCTTGATGTTGGCGATCATGAAGCCTACTTCGCCGGCCTTGAGTTCATCAATTTCCACCGGCTTCGGGGTGAGCACGCCAAGCGCTTCCACATCGAATACTTTTCCGTTCGACCAGAGACGGATCTTCATGCCCTTGCGCAGCGTGCCTTCAAAGATTCGCGTAAGCACGATCACGCCACGATAAGGATCAAACCAGGAATCAAAGATCAGCGCCTGCAACTGATGATCAGGATTTCCCTTCGGCGGAGGCAGACGCTTGACGATGGCTTCCAGAACGTCCGGAACGCCCTCGCCGGTCTTGGCACTTACCAGCATCGCGCCTTTTGTGTCGAGCCCCACCGTCTGTTCCACCATTTCTTTGGCGCGCGGGATATCGGCACTGGGCAGGTCAATCTTGTTGATGACCGGAATAATTTCGAGGCCGTTGTTAATCGCCAGATAAGCATTGGCGAGCGTCTGCGCTTCCACGCCCTGGGAGGCGTCCACCACCAGCAGCGCGCCTTCGCAAGAGGCCAGCGAGCGCGAAACCTCGTAGGAAAAGTCCACGTGGCCGGGCGTGTCAATCAGGTTGAGCTGGTATTCCTGTCCGTCCTGCGCAGTGTATTTCATGCGCACGGCATGGGCCTTGATAGTGATACCGCGTTCGCGCTCCAGGTCCATGGCATCGAGCACCTGGGCCTGCATCTCGCGCTGGGAGAGCGCTCCGGTCAACTCGAGCAGACGGTCAGAGAGCGTGCTCTTCCCATGGTCGATATGGGCGATGATGGCAAAGTTGCGGATGCGAGAGCGGTCCATGCGATGGGCTTAGTCTTCATTCTAACATTCAGCGCTGGGCAGACCGCTGAAGTGCCCACCGCCAGACATCACCAGCCCGGAACCGGCAGAAACAACGGCGTGTAGCGAAGCAGGTCGCATACCCGTCCTGAATAATTGACGATCATGGCATTCTTATTGTGGGGCGGCAGGACCAACAGCTTGTCAATTTTGTGACAGGAAGACCGATCCTCTATGTCGCCTCGATAAGGCGCTTCGTCTGAGGAGATCAGCTCAAACCACATCTCGCGTCCGGGTTCCAAGAGGAAGCGCGCACGAATCTGGGGCTGTGGTTCCCGTGGAAGAATGCCGGTCACGCGGTGAAATACTGCGTGTGGAAGCGGCTTTTTATTTGAATCGAGGGCCTGCAACGACGGGAATCCACCCAGGAAGCAGCTGGTGCTGGTTCGATTCGAGATGGCAAACATTTGGATGATCGTGCCTGCAGACGCACCGGCTCTCAAGGGACGAACTGATAACTCGGCAGTCCGGCACCAGGTTGGATTTGCAGCAAGACAAAATCGAGGAAAGACAAAAACGGAAACAGCAGCAAAGAATACGGAACCGATCACGGACCGCATGCGTGCTCCTCGTTGTTCTCCGCCGGTAGGCTGAGAATAGCGCGTGCTAACGAACTCATCAAGCGTTTCGGTTCACGACCGCCGGCGGTTTCAGCACCCTCATCAATGTCCTGCTACGCCGAAAGGACATGGGTGATTTACTATGGTTCGCGAATTTCCCCTCTGGAGGCCAATTCCTGATGCGTCGAATGCTTGCCGCTCTGTGTGTTCTTTGTTGTGCTGCCGTGCCGCTGGCGCAGCGCCAGCCTGAGTCGCCGAAGGACTACATACGCGAGCAGGGTCCAATCATTGCCCTGGAGCATGTCCGCGTTATTGATGGCACAGGTGGACCGGCGAAAGCCGACCAGACGATCGTGATCTCCGGCGGGAAGATAGCCGCAATCGGAGCGGCGGGTACGGTGCAG
>DATAEJ010000046.1:0-8086 GCA_036258095.1 Candidatus Angelobacter sp.
GCTGTCACTGTATGCTCCGGAAGGCAGATCAACCGCAAGAACCGGGCGATCCAATTGATTGATAACTTCAACTGCCTTTCGACCTAGCCCCTGCAACGGCGGCTTAAACCCCGTCCCCAGAATCGCATCGACAACCAGCTCGGCCTTGAGCGCCTGCTGCACTTCCGGCTTGCTGAACTGGTCTTCTTCACCGACCCACAGCGGCGTCACAGTCAACTTCTTGAACATCTCGGCCGCATCGCCGCGCAACTCTTCGGCAGGTTTCCCCAGCACGATCACCGCAACCTGCTTGCCTGCCTCGTGCAACTTTCGCGCAGCCACAAAACCATCGCCGCCGTTATTACCCTTGCCGCAGACCACGCACACTGACTTGAACTCGAAATGCTTCTGCGCGAACTCCGCCACCGCCGTCCCGGCATTCTCCATCAGCGTGAGCGACGGCACACCGTACTTCTCCGTCGTCAGCCGGTCAATCTCCCGCATCTCTGCTGCTGTGACGATTTTCATGGGGTCGCGCCGGCCGCCGTCATCGCCAGCGCTTCCAGCTTCGCCAGTTGGGCCGGCTCGCCCATGGCGATCAGGTAATCGCCGGCGCGGATCGCGTCCTGCGCGTTCGGGTTAAATCGCGTCTCTCCGTCCGCATGCCGGATCGCCAGGATCATGATCCCGAACTGGTGGTGGATTCCCGAACTGCCCACGGTCGCCTGCGCCAGCGACGAGGCCTCATTCACTCGAATCTCCTCGATGATCATCTCGAAGGTGCCCGAGCGCGCGGTGGCGATATCGAGGAAGTCGAGGACCTTGGGACGCAGAAAGCTCTGCGCAATACGATGTCCGGCGGCAGAATAGGGCGAGATCACCACGTCTGCGCCGGCTGTCTTCAGGTGTTTTTCCGCGCGCTCCTCGCTCGCGCGAGCGATGATCTTGAGCCCCGGATTCAGGCTGCGCGCGGTGAGCACTATATAAATGTTGGTGGCGTCGGTAGTCGTGGCCGCCACCAGGCCAAGCGCCTTTTCGATGCCCGCTTCGCGCAGCACCTTTTCACTGGCGGCATCGCCGGTCATCACCAGCCATCTTGGGTCGAGCTCACCGGCAATCTTTTCTTCTGAATCAACGATTACGAACGGGCACGGCTTGCGCGCCAGCTCAGCAGCCACGCTGTGGCCCACACGCCCCGCGCCGCAGATAATGTAGTGGTTTTTGAGGCCTGCAACTTCGCGCTGCATACGCCGCCTGCCGAAGATCTTGCCAAGCTCCGATTCTAGCAAAGCCTGCGTGAGCGCTCCGATCATCAGGAACACCAGCCCCACGCCGGATGTGATTAGAAAAACGTTAAAGACCCGCCCCGCGTGCGAAAGCTGGTGCACCTCCGAATAGCCGATGGTGGAGAGCGTGATCACCACCATGTAAAAGCTTTCAAACCAGCTCCAGTGCTCGATGTAATGGAAGCCCGCAGTGCCCGCGAACGTAAGCACCACCAGTGCTGTCAGGAACGCTCTGAGAAGCCGAAAGCTATGGAGATTCAGGCGAAGCTCCTGTCGGAAGTCCCGAGCCCGCGAAGCAGGCGCGGGATCCCCTGTCAGTACGACGATTTTAAGGCTGGGAATGTTCCTTGGCCATCTTCTGCTTTACCTCGAACGCGCGTTTTCTGCGCGTGAGAGGCCCCTTTGGTCGCGTCGCATTAAACGAGGCAGACGCGTCTTTCCAATGTCCTTCAGGTTGCTCAAGCCGATAGGGATCCCTCGCATCGCGCCCAAGTGTTCTCGTACATACCCCGCTCACCCGCCGCGCTCGCTCGGGACTTCGGAAAAACCGATCACCCGGGGTCCCCGGCAAGCCCGATCTTGGCTTGCTGGGGTGGAGGTCACCCGATCACCCGATCACCCGCTCTCTCTAACACGCCTCTCTGCACCCGGCTGTGATACCGCCCGTAGAAGAAGTAAATAATCATGCCCACCACCAGCCATACCGCCAGACGAATCCATGTCAATCCGGTAAGGCTCAGCATCATGGCGAGCGAGATCAGGATGCCCATAATCGGCACAAACGGCACCCAAGGGGTCTTAAAGGGACGTTCCAGATTTGGATTGCGACGGCGGATCAGCCACACGCCCGCACATACGATCACGAACGCAAGCAACGTCCCGATGCTGACCATTTCATCCAGCACATTGATCGGCAGCGACGCCGCCAGCAACGCAACGAACGTTCCCACCGTGATGGAAGAAATCCATGGCGTACGGAATTTCACGTGCACGTTGCTGAACAGACCCGGAAGAAGTCCATCCTTTGACATGGAGAAGAACACACGCGACTGCCCCAGCAACATGACCACGATCGTGCTGCTCAATCCCATAAGCGCGCCGATCTTCACCAGCAGGCTGCCCCAGCGCACTCCCGTGGAGTCAATACCCACAGCCAGCGGATCGCGGACATCGAGGTTATGGTACGGAACCAGCCCGGTAAGCACCGCGGCCACCACGATGTACAGAATGGTGCAGATGATCAGCGAACCCAGGATGCCGATCGGCATGTCCTTCGCCGGGTTCTTTGCTTCCTGCGCCGCCGTTGAGACAGCGTCAAAACCGATATAGGCGAAGAAGATTATGCCCGCCGCTCGCAAGATTCCTGACCATCCGAACTGCCCGAACGATCCTGTGTTGGGTGGAATGAACGGATGCCAGTTGGCGGTTGTCAGGTGCGGGTTCTTCATCAGGAAACTTGCGCCGATGGCCACAAAGATGATCAGCACGCAGACCTTGATCACCACGATGGCGGAATTGAAGTTCGCTGACTCCTTGATCCCGATCACCAGAATGACCGTGGCAAGCATGATGGCAAGAAAGCCGAACAAGTTGAAGCTCCCAAACGCATGCGGCAGCGATGCCGGATCAATGCCTGCCTCCTTCAGCTTGGGAAGGATTAGCTTCACCGGCTCCCAATGGTTCTTATAAAAGATGAACTCGTCCCAGCGCGTGCCCGCCAGCGAGGCCGGCAGCTTGATGCCGAAGTCGCCGAGCAGCGAAATCAGATAGCCACTCCAGCCAGAAGCTACCGTGGCAGCGCCGAAGGCGTATTCCAGCACCAGGTCCCAGCCGATGATCCAGGCAAAGATCTCGCCCAACGTCGCGTAACCATACGTGTACGCAGAACCGGCGACCGGAATCATGGATGCGAACTCGGCATAACAGAGCCCTGCAAACACGCAGCCCAGCGCGGCGACCACGAATGACAGTATGATGGCCGGACCGGCGTGCTCGGCCGTGGCAGTTCCGGTAATAACGAAAATTCCAGTGCCGATGATCGCGCCAATCCCGAGCGTAATCAGGTTCGTCGCGCCCAATGCGCGCCTCAGGCTGTGTTCGCCAGTCTCGTGGGCTTCAGCAAGAATCGTATTCAGTGGCTTGGTGGCGAGAAGATTGGCCATTCAGGGTCCTTGGAAGATTTAGACGCGCTGGTGCAGCAAAAGAAAACTGCTCATTCTAAATGAAAAAGCCCTCCGCCGTGGCGGAGGGCTCTGAGATAGAGAACGAGTTTGAATTACGAACCGCTCTTCGCACCTGCCGTAACAGCTGCTTGCCCCTGCTGCACTTTGCTGTGGTGACGGCCGTAGGTGAGATAGATGATCATGCCGATCACCAGCCAGACCACCAGACGGATCCAGGTGTCGAGCGGCAGGGCAGCCATCATCGCGAACGAAACGATGATACCCATGATCGGAGTAAACGGTACCCAGGGCGCGCGGAAAGGCCGCTCCAGATCAGGCCGCTTCTTCCGCAGGACCATGATTCCGGCACAGACGATTACAAACGCCAGCAACGTACCGATGCTGACCAGCTCTCCCAGCACACCGATGGGAATCAGCGCCGCAAAGAATGCGCAGAACGTGCCGACGATGATCGTCGACTTCCAGGGAGTGCGGAACTTCGGGTGAACTTCTCCGGCCCACTGCCAGAGCAGCCCGTCGCGTGACATCGAATAGAACACGCGCGATTGTCCCAGCAACATCACCAGCATCACGGTGCTCAATCCGGCGATGGCGCCGGCGTTCACCAGGAAGCTGCCCCACCACACACCGGTCTGCGCCATGGCGAGCGAAACGGGAGCCGCCACATTGAGCTGCGAATAGTGAGACACTCCCGTGAGCAGCCACGAAACCACGATATAGAGGATGGTGCAGATCGCCAGCGAACCCATGATGCCGACCGGCATGTCTTTCTGTGGATTCTTGGCTTCTTGCGCGGCTGTGGAGACGGCGTCAAATCCAATGTAGGCGAAGAACACCACCGCCGCACCGCGCGCCACGCCGGACCATCCAAAGATTCCGAATTGGCCGGTGTTTGGCGGAACAAACGGAGTCCAGTTGGCTTTCGCCGCTTCCATGTGGTGCATCACGTAATTGCCGGCCACGGCGATGAAGATCAGGACGGCCGCGAGTTTCACAAACACGATCGCCGTGTTGAAGTTCGCCGACTCCTTGATTCCGATAACCAGAATCGTAGTCACCATCGCGATGCCGATGAACGCCACCAGGTTGAACACGGCCGTCGCGTGCGGAAGCGTGTGCCAATCGATCCCAGCATCCGTCAGGGTCTTCTGTATTGTCACCAGTTGTGTCCACCGGTTTTGGTAGAAGACCATCTGCGTTCCGGGAACATCAATGATCTGCGGCGGAAGGTTAATGCCCAGTTGCTGGCAGAAAGCCACAACCGTACCTGCCCAGCCCGACGCAACCGTCGCAGCGCCGAACGCGTATTCCAGGATCAGGTCCCAACCGATAATCCAGGCAAAAATCTCACCCAGCGTCGCATAGCCGTAGGTGTATGCCGATCCCGCGATCGGAATCAGTGACGCGAACTCGGCATAGCAGAGGCCTGCGAATGCGCAGCCGACGCCTGCCAGGATGTAGGAGAACACAATGGCAGGGCCTGCGTTCGCAGCGGCAGCGTGTCCGGTAAGCACAAAGATACCGGCGCCGATGATCGCACCGATTCCGAGGGTGACGAGGTTGATTGGTCCCAGAGCGCGTTTCAGACTGTGCTCGCCGGTCTCACTGGCTTCGGCCATGAGCACATTCAGCGGCTTGGTCGCCAACAATTTGGCCATGCAGAGTTTCTCCTTAGGTAAAGCTTCAAATGGTCAAGCGGTCAGGCTGTTGCTGTGGCGCTCCGGCGTGACCACACCAGATACACGGGAATCCCCAGCAACACAATGAAGAGGCCCGGCCAGGTGTACTGCGGTTTGTAGCGCAATAGTACGACATCAATAAACAGGGCCATCACGATATAAATGCCCGGCAGTATCGGATAGCCGATGGCGCGATACGGCCTCTCGGCATTCGGCTCGGTGCGGCGCAACACGAACAGGCCGGCGATGGTCAATATATAGAAGACCAGCACGGCGAAGATGATGTAATCCAGCAGCTGCCCGTAGGATCCAGAGAGACAGAGCAGGCACGTCCAGATGCCCTGAACGATCAACGCATTGCGCGGCGCATGCGACTTGGCATTAAGCACACCCGTGGACTTGAAGAACAGGCCGTCTTTGGCCATGGCGTAATAGACGCGCGCACCAGACAGGATCAGCCCGTTACAGCAGCCAAAGGTCGAAATCATGATGGCAATCGCCATCAGGGCCGCGCCATGTGATCCGAACATCTGCTGCATCACCGCCGTACCGACGCGGTCTGAAGTTGCGTACTGGATACCGCGGGCCATCTCCGTGGCTCCGCTCGCCGAGCCTTCCAGCGGCAGCACGTTCAGATAAATAAAGTTGGCAGCGATGTAGAGAAAGATCACCACGCCCGTGCCCAGCGCGAGCGAAAGCGGCAGGTTGCGTTTGGGATTTTTGACCTCGCCGGCTGTAAACGTCACGTTATTCCACGCGTCGGCGGAGAAGAGCGATCCAGTCTGAGCCACGGCCAGCGCGGTGAGGGTGGTGATCCAGACTCCCGGTTGAATCTGATGGAGCGAGCCAAGCGACGCGTTACGCCAGAAGTTGGTAAAGTTGGCCGCCACGGCCTGCGGGTTGCGGCCCACGACGATCCCCGCCAGCACCAGCAGCGCCAGCGCTGAAATCTTGGCGATAGTAAAGATGTTCTGCACCAGCGCGCCGGTTTTGATTCCGAAGGTATTGATCACCGTCAGCAGGACGATGATGACAATCCCGGCCAGGTTCTGGGTGTTCAGGCCCATGTCCATGTTGCCCAATGGGATCCCGAAAACATTCCAAACGCCGATGTGCACCGGACCGAGAATCCAGCGGTCGCCGGCGACACCCGGGAAAAAGTAGCCGAGAAATTTTCCAAACGCCACGCCAACCGCGGCAATGGTTCCGGTCTGGATCACCAGAAACAGAGTCCACCCGTAGAGGAATCCCCACATGGGTCCCAGAGCTTCACGCAGGTAGATGTACTGGCCTCCGGCTTTGGGCATCATGGCGGCAAGCTCACCGTAGGAGAGCGCGCCCACGATGGTGAGAAATCCGGTGATGGCCCATGCAGCAATCAGCAACGCCGGTGAGCCGGTGAGCCGGGCGATATCCGCAGAGACAATGAAAATGCCGGAGCCGATCATGGATCCCATGACCAGGGTGGTTGCGCTGGTCAGGCCAAGGCCCTTGACCAGCTCAGAACTTTCCACACTCCGACCCGCGTTTGCGCTTACTTCCGCTGACGTGGACATAAATTGGTTCTGTATGTTTTACCCCAAAACCCGCAGAAAATCTGCAAGAGCTTTGCCCGGAGACTCAAAAAGATCAGAGATTACCGCCACTGAGTCAGCTCCCGCTTCTCTCACAACGCGGCAGTTGCCTCGGGTAATTCCCCCAATCGCGACTAGAGGTTTCTGAGTAATCCGCCGCGCCTGCCTCACGCCTTCAACTCCGATCATCGGATCAGGATTGGTCTTCGACGACGTAGCGAACACCGGCCCGACGGCGACGTAGTCGATCGGCATTGTGTCGGCCAGCCGGACTTGCTCGAGATTGTGAGTGGAAAATCCGATCACCAGGTCTGGCTGACCAGCCGCCGTGAAGATACGGCGCGCGGCAGCAGGACTAAGGTCATCCTGACCGAGATGTACGCCATCCGCGTCGCATGCCAGAGCAAGATCGGGGCGATCGTTGACGATCAGCCTGGCGCGATCGCGCGTCACTCGCCGCAGCTCGCGGGCGTGGCTGAGAAAACGCGCTGGATCAGACGACTTGTCACGATACTGGATCATGGTTGCGCCAGCCGAGAGCAGTTCCTCGGCGAAGGCGAGCACCTTCGCGAGCCCATCAGTCGAGACCGAGAAGTGTGAGCAGTCGATGATCGGGTAGACCGTTGGGAGTTGCATTCTTTTTATCCCGAGCTAAGCGAGGGAACCCTATTGCCGGAAAAGAACACAGGGTTGACCTGAATCGGCAGGCGATTGTCCACACATTCACGAAGACTATAGCTATCCCTCGCTGCGCTTGGGACTGAACAGCCGATCACCCCGCCCCGGGACAAAGCAAAACCTACGCCCCCACCAGGCTCTCCTGCGCGCGCTCTTCCTGCACCTTCGCCAGGAAGCGCTCCATGTACTTCGTGTCGAAGTTGCCTGCCTGAAAATCAGCATCGGCAAGGATACGGCGGTGCAGAGGAATCGTGGTATGAATGCCTTCCACGATGAACATCTCCAATGCCCGGCGCATACGCATAATGGCTTCGGCCCGATCTTTGCCGTGGCTGATCAGCTTTGCGATCAGCGAGTCGTAATAAGGCGGGATCACGCCTTCAGCGTAGGCAGCTGTGTCCACGCGGATGCCAAGGCCGCCGGGCGTGTGGAACGTCTTGATCTTGCCTGCCGAGGGAGTGAACTTCTCCGGGTGTTCGGCGTTGATGCGGCACTCTATGGCGTGTCCGCGCTGCCCTTTGCGCGGAATGCAGGGAATGATTTCGTCGAGCTTCGCGCCGGCTGCGAGCATGATCTGTGACTTCACCAGATCGATGCCCGTCACCATCTCCGTGACTGGATGCTCCACCTGGATGCGGGTGTTCATCTCGATGAAATGCAGGCTGCCATCTTCGTCCATCAGGAACTCAACCGTGCCCGCGTTCACG